>JAJAZI010000281.1 GCA_026785785.1 Microbacteriaceae bacterium | reverse complement strand
TTCGGCGCGCGCCGGCTGCTCGACGATGACAAGGGCCCGAAATACCTGAACACCCCCGAAACGCCGGTTTACCACAAGTCCACGGTGCTCTACGGGCTCGACCTCGCCAAGCGAGACATCTCCCGGGGTCGCCAGGTCGTGGTCGTCGAGGGCTACACCGACGTCATGGCCTGCCACCTGGCCGGTGTCACGACGGCCGTCGCGACCTGCGGAACGTCGTTCGGCATCGACCACATCAAGGTGGTTCGGCGGATGCTGGGCGACGTCGAGAACGCCAACACCCGCGGTCTCGGCGAGGTCGTCTTTACCTTCGATCCCGTCGTAGCAGGCCAGAACGCGGCGAGTCGCGCCTTCGGCGAGGAGCAGCGCTTCGCCGCGCAGACCTTTGTCGCCGTCGCCCCCGACGGATTGGACCCCTGCGGTCTGCGCCTGAAGAAGGGCGACGACGCCGTGCGTCGCCTCGTCGACTCGAAGAAGCCGATGTTCGCGTTCATGATCCGGCGGGTGATGGATGCCTACAACCTCGAGACCGCGGAGGGGCGCGTCGCAGCACTGCGGGCCGCAGCGCCAATCGTCGCGAGCATCCGCGACCAGGCCCTCAACGTCGAATACGTGCGGGATCTCGCGAAGCGGCTCGGCATGGACCCGACCGAGGTGGGCCGAACCGTGCGCGCCGTCGCCGGCCGCGCCTCCGCCGACGCAGGCCGTGCCTCCGACGACGCAGGCCGCGCCACCGGCGCGGGCACTCAGGGCGGTCAGCCGGGCGGGCCGGTGGCGGAGCGTGCACCGTCGATCTCCGACCTGCCCGGCGACCTCGTGACGAGGCTGGAGCGTGACGCGATCATGGCGATCCTGCAGCATCCGGAGGCGGTCGGCCGGCCGCTGGCCGACCGGGCCGTGCAGGTGGCCTACTCGAACGCCTCCCTCGCCGTCGTGCGCGACGGCATCGCCGTGAGCATGGAGGCCTTCGAGGCGGCGAACTGGCTCGACCGGGTGATCGAGGAGGTGCCGCAGCCCTTCGCGACCCTTGTCAAGGAGCTTGGAGTGGCGCCCATCCCGGTCGGAGACGCCGCCGACCTGCCGATCTACTGCGCCGGAGTCACCTCCGCACTCATCGACAAGGACCTCGTGCGCCGCAAACGCGAGCTCCTCGGCCAGCTTCAGCGTCTCGACGGCGTTGCCGACCCCGCGAAGTCCCGCGAACTCCAGCAGCAGCTCGTGATCGTGGAGCAGGAACGCCGCCAGCTGCGGGGCGACTGACTCCGTCTTCTAGATTGCAGACGGGTAAAGATTCCGCTGCCTCACGCCGCTGCAACAGACCTTTTTGGCGTGGTGTGTTACCACTGACATATACAGCAAGCACATGCGGCCGTGATTGCGGTGGCATCTCTCTTGCTCAGAATGAAAGAGGTAACCGAGATGACCCATTCATCCGCTTTCCGCCGGCGATCACTCGCCACGCTCGCGGGTGCTGCGACGGTCGCCATGGCGCTCGTCGGCTGCACAGGCCCATCCGGTGAGGATGAGCTGTCGCTCGACGGAATCATCGTCGGCACGACCGACCCCGTCACGTCGCTCGACCCGGCAGGCTCCTACGACAACGGCTCATTCGCTGTGCAGAACCAGGTCTTCCCGTTCCTGTTCAACAGCCCGTACGGCAGCCCTGACGTCGAGCCCGACATCGCGGTCTCCGGCGAGTTCACGACGCCGACCGAGTTCACGGTCGTGCTCAAGGAGGGACTGACCTTCGCGAATGGCAACGAGCTGACGTCATCCGACGTGAAGTTCACCTTCGACCGCGTTGTGAGCCTCGCAGACCCGAGCGGGCCGTCGAGCCTGCTCGGCAACCTCGACTCGGTCGAGGCCGTCGACGACACGACCGTGGTGTTCACCCTCAAGGCCGCCAACGACCAGACATTCGAGCAGATCCTCTCGAGCCCGGCGGGTCCGATCGTCGACGAGGAAGTCTTCTCGGCCGACTCGCTCACCGACCCCGCCGACATCGTCGAGGGCAACGCCTTCGGCGGCCAGTACACCATCACCGACTACACCCAGAACGAGATCATCCAGTACGAGGCGAACCCGAACTACGACGGCCTCCTCGGCGCGGCGAAGACCGAATCGGTCACGACCCAGTACTTCGCGGAGGAGACGGCGCTCAAGCTCGCCGTCCAGGAAGGTGACGTCGACGTGGCGTTCCGCAGCCTGAGCCCGACCGACGTCGCCGACCTGCGCGAAGACGACGGCGTGAAGGTCTGGGACGGCCCCGGTGGAGAGATCCGCTACATCGTCTTCAACTTCAACACGCAGCCGTACGGCGCCGAGACCGCAGAGGCCGACCCGGCCAAGGCACTCGCCGTCCGCCAGGCGATCGCGAGCGTCATCGACCGCGAGGAGGTCTCCGAGCAGGTCTACAACGGTACCTACGTGCCGCTCTACTCGTACGTTCCCGAGGGCCTGACCGGGGCCACCGAGTCGCTCAAGGGCCTCTATGGAGACGGCGAGGGCGGACCGGATGTCGACGCGGCCACCGCGCTGCTCGAGGAGGCAGGAGTGACCACGCCGGTCGCCCTCAACCTGCAGTACAGCCCCGACCACTACGGGGCGTCCTCGGACGACGAGTACGCGGCCTATGCCAGCCAGCTCAATGACAGCGGCCTATTCGAGGTCAACCTCGAGTCGACCCTGTGGGACGTCTACAGCGCCGAGCGTCGCGAAGACGCGTACCCGCTGTACCAGCTCGGCTGGTTCCCGGACTACTCGGATGCCGACAACTACCTCACGCCGTTCTTCAGCGACGCGAACTTCCTCGGCAACCACTATCAGGACTCCGCGGTCAACACCCTCATCCAGGAGCAGCTGGTCGAGGCCGACATCGCGGCCCGCACCCAGTTGCTCGAAGACATCCAGGACGCCGTCGCGTCCCAGCTGTCGACGCTGCCGCTGCTGCAGGGCGCCGGAGTGGCGGTGACCGGAACGGACATCTCGGGCGCAGACGACACGCTCGACGCGTCGTTCAAGTTCCGCTATGCGGCGCTGACGCGCGACTAGCGAACCGTCGGCATCCGCCTGCTGGGCGCTAAGCTGACGGCCAACGAGAACAACTGAGGGGTGTCCCGCACAACGGGGCACCCCGCAGTCATTCTCGGCCCCTCGGAAAGGACAACCCGCGCTCGTGACACTGCTGCCGGAGGCCGAAGCACCCATCGATCCGCCACCCCAGCCCCGGCGGGGCGGCACGGCTCGCACGTCGGGCGGGGGTATCGGTCTCGGCCGGTACATCCTCATCCGCGCGCTGCTCATCGTGCCGACGGTCTTTATCCTCGTCTCCCTCGTCTTCTTTCTCATGCGGGTCGTCGGCGACCCGATTTCAGCGTCGGTCGGTGACCGGCTCACCGCGGCGCAGCTCGCCGAGCGACTCGCTGCGGCGGGCTACGACCGGCCGATCATCGTCCAGTACGTCGAATACCTCGGCCAGATCGCCACGGGCGACTTCGGCCGCACTCTCAGCGACAACCGCCTCATCTCCGAGGTGCTCCTCACCTACGGCGGGGCGACCCTCGAGCTGGTGTTCTACGCGCTCATCGTGGCCTTCGTGATCGGCATCCCGCTCGGCATGCTGGCCGCCTATTACAAGGACAGGACCCCGGATGCACTGCTGCGCATCTTCGCGATCCTCAGCTACGCGACCCCCGTCTTTTTCGCCGGCCTGCTGCTGAAGCTGACCTTTTCCGTCTGGCTCGGCTGGTTTCCGCTCGGCGGGCGGGCCTCGACGCGCGTGCAGATCGCCCTCGGCCGGCTCGACGACCCCACCGGCATCTATATCATCGACGCGATCCGTTCCGGCAACTCCGTCATCATCGGCGACGTGCTGCTGCACGCGATCATGCCGTCACTCGCACTCGGGCTCCTCACCGCTGGCGTGTTCCTCCGCCTCGTGCGTACCAACGTCATCCAGACCCTCTCGAACGATTACGTCGACGCCGCGCGTTCACGCGGGGTGAGCGAGTTCCGCCTGGTGCGCTACCACGCCTACAAACCGGCCCTCATCCCCATCGTGACGGTGATCGGGCTGCAGATCGCGCTGCTGCTGGGCGGCGCGGTGCTCACCGAGTCGACCTTCGAGTGGCGCGGGCTCGGCTTCCAGCTCGCCCAGTACCTCGGTGCGCGCGACTTCGTCGCCGTGCAGGGGATCGTGGCACTGCTTGCGGTGATCGTCGCCGTGACCAACTTCATCGTCGATGTCATCGCCGCGCTGATCGACCCGAGGGTGAGGTACTGAGCGTGAGCGTCACCACTGTTCGTAAGCCGAGCCTTCTCTCCCGGCTCCCGATCGTCAGCCACCTTCGGCAGAGCGTCGGGGTGCAGCGCGGGATGCTCATCGCCGGCATCGTGATCTCGGCGGTCTTCATCATCGCCGCGATCTTCGCACCGATCATCGCGCCCTTCGGCTTCGCCCAGACCCGCGACGAGAACGGCATCTTCGGCAAGCAGATGCCGCCGTCGGCCGAGCACCTCTGGGGCACGACCGTCGGTGGATTCGACGTGCTGTCGCGGGTGATCTGGGGCACCCAGACGGCGCTCTCGGTCGTGATCGTCGCGGTCGTGCTGTCGATCTTCGCCGGCGTCGCGCTCGGCCTCGTCTCGGGCTACCTGGGGGGCTGGCTCGACCGCGTCCTCGTTGTCATCGCCGACGCGATCTACCCGTTCCCCACCCTGCTCCTCGCGATCGTCATGTCGATCGTGATCAGCGGAGGCAGGTCGAGCCTGTGGAGCGGGATCCTCTCCGCGGCAGTCTCGATCACGGTCGTGTTCATCCCGCAGTACTTCCGGGTCGTCCGCGCCGAGGCCGTGCGGCTCAAGGCCGAGGCGTTCGTCGAATCGGCGCGCGTCGTCGGGTCGAGCACCGGGCGCATCATGTTCACCCATGTGCTGCGCAATTCGACCCGCACCCTGCCGTTGATCCTCACCCTCAACGCGTCCGAGGCGATCCTCACCCTCGCCGGCCTGGGCTTCCTCGGGTTTGGAATCGCGCCAACCTCGGCGGCGGAATGGGGCTACGACCTCAACCGCGCACTGTCGGACACCGCGAGCGGAATCTGGTGGACCGGCGTCTACCCGGGCGCCGCGATCGTGCTGCTCGTGCTCGGGCTCACCCTCGTCGGCGAGAGCATCAACGACATCTCCGACCCGAAGCTCCGAACCCGCAAGCGGCTCAGGAAGGCGGCCTGAGAATGGCGAACGTCCTCGACATCAACAACCTCGGCGTGAGCTTCGCCACCGACGCGGGCGCCGTGCTCGCCGTCGACGGCGTGAGCCTGTCGGTCAAGGCCGGCGAGGTGCTCGCAATCGTCGGCGAGAGCGGCAGCGGCAAGACCGTGACCGCAAAGACGATTCTCGGCCTTCTCCCCCCGACCGCACTGACCTCCGGTGTCGTCATGCTTGGCGTCAACGACATCGTCTCGGTCGACAAGGACACCCTGCGGAAGATCCGCGGGACGGATGTTGCGATGGTATTCCAGGAGCCGTCGCTCGCCCTCAACCCGGTCTTCACGGTCGGCTGGCAGATCGCCGAGGGGCTCCGCGCCCACACGCGCCTGTCCAAGAAGGCTGCGAAGGCGAAGGCCGTCGACATCCTCCGCCGCGTCGGGATCCCCGAGCCGGAGAAGCGGGTCGACTACTACCCCCACCAGTTCTCGGGCGGGCAGAAGCAGCGGGTCGTGATTGCGATGGCGCTCGTGCTCGAGCCCGAACTCATCGTCGCCGACGAGCCGACGACCGCCCTCGATGTCACCGTGCAGGCCGAGATTCTCGACCTGCTGCGCCGCTGCCGCGACGAGTTCAACACGGCGATCGTGCTCATCACCCACAACATGGGCGTCGTCGCCGACCTCGCCGATCGAGTCGTCGTGATGTACGAGGGCAAGATCGTCGAATCCGCCGACGCGACAACCCTGTTCGAGAGCCCGCAGCACGACTACACCAAGATGCTGCTCGGATCCGTGCCGTTCATCGTCCAGGGCACCGAGGACACCACCTCCCGCGCGATCGCGCGATCCTTTGCCAACCACGAGGTGGCGGTGGAGGGCAGAAAACTGGTCATCGAGTACCCGGGACGACTCGGCAGGCCCGGCTTCCGCGCCGTCGATGGCGTCAGCTTCACGATCGCGCAGGGCGAGGTACTCGGACT
>JAJAZI010000280.1 GCA_026785785.1 Microbacteriaceae bacterium | reverse complement strand
GCGGAGCAGGCTGGCAAGACGCTGGTCACCGGTGGTGAATTACTGAACTCGGGTCAGTGCTTTTCTACTGTTGGCCAGACATGCGCCCCACTCTTGGGACCTCGCACGTGCACCTTCGCGTGTCATCGAACCCGCTCCTGCTCCGTGATGAGCCGTCACCCACACGGGGTGGCGGGCATAAACAAAGAGGAGAAACCCCCATATGGAGGGTCCAGAAATCAAGTTCGCCGAAGCCGTTCTCGACAACGGTAAGTTCGGAAAGCGCGTCGTCCGGTTCGAAACCGGCCGCCTCGCGCAGCAGGCCCAGGGAGCAGTCGCTGCCTACCTCGATGAAGAAACCATGCTGCTCAGCGCGACCAGCGCGAGCAAGCGCCCGAAGGACAACCTCGACTTCTTCCCGCTGACGGTCGACGTCGAAGAGCGGTCCTACGCCGCCGGCAAGATCCCCGGCTCGTTCTTCCGTCGCGAAGGTCGCCCGTCGACCGAAGCGATCCTCGTCTGCCGCCTGATCGACCGGCCGCTGCGCCCGTCGTTCGTGACCGGACTGCGCAACGAGGTCCAGATCGTCATCACGGTGCTGAGCATCGCGCCGGGCGAGTTCTACGATGCCCTTGCGATCAACGCCGCATCGGCATCCACCCAGATCTCCGGCCTGCCCTTCAGCGGCCCGATCGGTGGAATCCGGATGGCGCTCATCGACGACCAGTGGGTCGCCTTCCCGAAGTTCGAGCAGCTTGAGAACGCCGTGTTCGACCTCACCGTCGCCGGCCGCCTCATCACCGACAACAACGGCAACGAGGACGTCGCGATCATGATGGTCGAAGCCGAGGCCACCGAGCACGCGTGGGGCCTCATCCAGGCCGGTGCGACCAAGCCCGACGAGGCCGTCGTCGCGCAGGGCCTCGAGGCCTCCAAGCCGTTCCTGCTGCAGCTCATCAAGGCGCAGGCCGAGATGGCCGCGCAGTCCGCCAAGGAGATAGCCGACTACCCCGTCTTCCTTCCGTACTCGCAGGCCGCGTACGACGCGGTGGCCGAGCTCGCCTACGACCAGCTTGTCGGTATCTACCAGATCGCCGCGAAGACCGAGCGCCAGGACGCCGATGACGCGCTCAAGGACCGCGTCAAGGTCGCCATCCAGGAGAAGGTCGACGCCGGCCAGCTTGACGCCGACGTCTCCGCGATGGTCAGCGCCGCCTACAAGTCGGTCACCAAGACCGTCGTGCGCGGACGCATCCTCACCGAGGGTGTCCGCATGGACGGCCGTGGACTCGCCGACATCCGCCCGCTGGATGCCGAAGTCCAGGTCATCCCGCGCGTGCACGGCTCCGCGATCTTCCAGCGCGGCGAGACCCAGATTCTGGGTGTCACCACACTGAACATGCTCAAGATGGAGCAGCAGATCGACTCGCTCGCGCCCGTCACGAAGAAGCGCTACCTGCACCACTACAACTTCCCGCCCTACTCGACCGGTGAAACCGGGCGCGTCGGGTCGCCGAAGCGTCGCGAGATTGGGCACGGCTTCCTGGCCGAGCGCGCCCTCGTGCCGGTGCTGCCCGACCGCTCGGAGTTCCCCTACGCGATCCGCCAGGTGTCCGAGGCTCTCGGCTCCAACGGTTCGACGTCGATGGGCTCCGTCTGCGCCTCGACCCTGTCGCTGCTCAACGCCGGAGTGCCGCTGCGCGCACCGGTCGCTGGCATCGCCATGGGCCTCGTCTCCGACGAGGTCAACGGCGAGACCCGCTACGCGGCTCTGACCGACATCCTCGGTGCGGAAGACGCCCTCGGCGACATGGACTTCAAGGTCGCCGGCACCGCCGAGTTCATCACGGCCATCCAGCTCGACACCAAGCTCGACGGCATCCCCACGGCCGTTCTCGATGGCGCGCTCAAGCAGGCCAAGGAGGCTCGCACCGCGATCCTCAACGTGATCAACGCGGCGATCGACTCGCCCGACGAGATGGCCCCAACCGCGCCCCGCGTGATCTCGGTGCAGATCCCGGTCGACAAGATCGGCGAGCTGATCGGGCCGAAGGGCAAGACGATCAACCAGATCCAGGACGACACTGGAGCCGACATCTCGATCGAGGACGACGGAACCGTGTACATCGGTGCCGTCGATGGACCTTCGGCCGAGGCGGCGCGTGCCGCGGTCAACGCGATCGCGAACCCGCTCAACCCCGAGGTCGGCGAGCGGTTCCTCGGAACCGTCGTCAAGATCGCCACGTTCGGCGCGTTCGTGTCGCTCACGCCGGGCAAGGATGGGCTCCTGCACATCTCAGAGGTGCGCAAGCTTGCCGGTGGCAAGCGCGTGGAGAATGTCGAAGACGTGCTCTCGGTCGGCCAGAAGATCCAGGTCGAGATCACCAAGACCGACGACCGCGGAAAGCTGTCGCTCGCCCCGGTGATGGACGACGCCGCGGATGCTCCGGCATCCGACGTTCCGGTCGACGTCGAGGTCTGAACACCCTGAAGTAACGAGAAGCCCGCCGGAATGAAAGTGACGGCGGGCTTCTTCGTGCCCTTTGGCCGGTGGTGCGCGCCGCTCGGCGCTGCTAATGTTCCGGCCATGACTATGGGAACCCGGCTCGACCCGTGGACGCTCACCACCCCGAGCGGCGACACCACCTACCAGGCATTTATCGAGGGCGACGAGCTCTTCTGCGAGTTCGAGGGAGGCACGCTCTCCTACCACGCGAGGTCGATCTACGACCTCCACGAGTGGCTCGTCGAGCAGGGCGACTGGGTGCCGCTCGGCGCCGCCGACGAGCACAGCGACGCGACGGAGGGCAGCGTCGAGGCGTTCGGCCGCAGCGACGGCAACCCGGTCGGGGGCTGGTTCGGACTGCGCGTCGGCCAGCGCGGCCAGTTCGGCGTGTACCTGCCGCCGGTGCTCGAACGGCTCGGCCTCGCCGAGCTCGAGCACGGCGAGCATGCCGCCCGGGTGCGCGCGATCTAGCTTTCATTATTCAGGAGAAGTGATGGGGGGCAGCCGGTCGGCTGGCCGGAGAGCCCCGAGTTTCCGGCATTTGTGGCAGCCAGATGCGCTGCCGGCGGCCAAAACTCCTGAATGATGAAAGCATGAGGGGGTGAAACCATTCGTCCTCCTCGCCACGCGCGCCGAGGATGAGGCCGCCGACGGTGAGTATGAGGGGTTCCGCGAGGCGGGCGGGCTGAGCTCGTCGGAACTCGTGCGGTTCCGGCTCGAGTCCGAGCCGCTGCCCGCGATCGATCCCGACGACTACTCCGGATTCATCGTGGGGGGCAGCCCCTTCAACGCCAGCGACCCGGTCGAGACGAAGAGCGAGACCCAGATCAGGGTGGAACGCGAGCTCGGCGCCCTGCTCGACGTCGTCGTCGAGCGCGACATCCCTTTCCTCGGCGCCTGCTACGGCATCGGGCTGCTCGGCACCCACCAGCACGGCGTCATCGACGACACGTGGGCGGAGCCCGTCGGCCCGACCCGCATCAGCCTCACACCGGACGGACTCGCCGATCCGCTGTTCGGCACCCTCGATCAGAGCTTCGACGCCTTCGTCGGGCACAAGGAGGCCTGCGCGGTGCTGCCGTCGGGAGCGGTGCTGCTGGCCTCCGGCGCGAGCTGCCCGGTGCAGGCCTTCCGCATCGGCACAAACGTCTACGCGACCCAGTTCCATCCCGAACTCACGGTCGCCGGCATCATCACCCGCATCCGCGTCTATCGCCACCACGGATACTTCGAACCGGATGCGATGGACGAGCTGATCACAGCGGTCGAGCAGGCCACCATCAGCCAGCCCCCGCGCCTCATCGCGGCCTTCATCGACCGGTACGCGAGGCGTTGAGCGGGCTCTACCGCCAGCCGTGGGGCACGATCACCCGTCGCGAGCGCAGCGCGGAGCGCTCCTCAAGGCCCGCAAGCACGGCGTTGTAGCGCAGGCGCGGCGAAGCCGACAGGAGCGTCTTGACCACCGCGTCGCCGGATGCCGGGGCGAGCGGAAACGCGGTGATCAGGCGCACCTCCTCACCCAGCACGTGCCCGTAGACGATCGCGCGATCGCCACCGCTCCCGCGGACGAGCACGGTGCGCATCGCATCCGCCGGGGAGTCCCCGATGAGGTCGTCGACACAGGCCTCGACAGCCCCGTTGCCGACACCCCCG
>JAJAZI010000279.1 GCA_026785785.1 Microbacteriaceae bacterium | reverse complement strand
GTCACGACTGACAGCCCCGAGCTGGCGGCCGCGGCCCGCTCGGTGGTGCGGATCACCGGCAACGCCTACTCGTGCGGGCAGAACCAGTCCGGAAGCGGGTTCGTCGTCGCTCCCGGGCGGGTCGTGACCAACGCGCACGTCATCGCCGGGGTCGCGGAACCCGTCGTGGAGGCGCCGGGCCTCGGCGCCCTGCCCGGACGCGTGGTCTACTTCGACCCCATCGACGACCTCGCCATCATCGCGGTCGACGCCCTCACGGCCGCCCCGCTCGAGCGGGACTCGAACCTGGCCGCGGGGAGCGCCGCGGTCACGAGCGGTCACCCGTTCGGCGGCCCGTTCGACTTGGACGCCGCCGAGGTGATCTCGGTCGGCCCCGTCAACGTTGCCGACATCTACGGAAGCAACCCGACGCCACGACGGGTCTACACGCTCGCCTCCGACGTGCAGGAGGGCGAATCGGGCGGCCCGCTGCTGAGCGAGTCGGGTGTTCTCGCCGGCGTAATCTTCGCCAAGTCGGCCACGACCGAGAACATCGGCTACGCGCTGGCCATGGAGGAGGTCGAGCCGGTCGCCATGCTCGCCCCGTCACTCGAGAGCGCCGTCTCGTCCGGAGCCTGCACAAAGGGGTAGGTTGCGACGAGTATGACGACGAGCGGAGGCAGGCTCGACAATTCTCGACCGGGAGGTGTTAACTGGCGAGAATGGCGCACCGCCGTGACAGGCGGGCGCCACCACCCCGCCCAGCCCCCGCTTCCCAGGAGTAACCGACGTGAACGATAGCGACAACGCCCCGGCCGCCGACACCTCCGCTGCCATAACCTCCGCTGCCGGCAAGCGCGACCTCGGGATCAGTTCGGAGGCGTTCGAGGTCACGGCTGGACTGGTGGCCGCGAACCTCACCTTCGGCGGAGGCCAGCTGCCCGGCGAGATGATCAGCACCGTCGAGCGGATCTGGCTCGACAAGGACTTCATCTGGCCGACGACCATCACCGTCACGCGCATCATGCTGTCGGCCGAGCCGTCTGCCGACACCGAACCGCCCCAGGAGGTCTGGTCGCGGGTCTCGATTCTCGGCACGGGGTGGGCGACGGACCGGCCGGTATCCCTCAACTGGAACAATGCCTTCGGGTTCCCCGGAGCGTCGATCACCCTGCCAGATGCCCAGCCGGACCCGGCCGGGTTCTTTGGGCTGGATGTCGTGCTGAAGACCACACCGCGGCGGCATTCCGACTTCGTCTGGGACCACAACAACCAGCTCGTGCTCGTGGCCCAGCAGAAGGCCAAGGACGGTCAGATCGAGAACAGCGCGGCGCAGCGCGCGATCCCGCCGCACGTCGTGTGGCAATGGGCTCTCTAGCCGAGCCGGCGGGCGCGACACCGGCGGGTGCCGAACCGGCGCCCGCATCCAGGCCCATCGCGCTCGTCACGGGGGCAACCGCGGGGATCGGGGCGGAGTTCGCCCGGCAGCTTGCCGCCAGCCGGCATGACCTCGTTCTCGTCGCACGAACGACCGAGCGTCTGGAGCAGGTCGCGGCGACCCTCACGGCCGATCACGGCGTGCGGGTCGACGTGCTCCCCGCCGACCTGATGACCGCCGACGGCCTCGCCGCGGTCGACGCGCGGGTGCGCGCATCCGACTCCCCCATCGACGTGCTCGTCAACAACGCCGGATTCGGGCTGCTGCTCCCGTTCGACGAGAACACCCACCAGGCCGAGGCGGGACACCTCGACCTGCTCGTCGGCGTGCCCATGCAGCTTATGCATGCGGCGCTCCAGCAGATGCTGCCGCGGTCCTCTGGCACGATCATCAACGTCGCGAGCGTCGCCGGCTTCACCCCGCGCGGCAGCTACGGAGCCGCGAAGGCCTGGCTGATCAGCTTCAGCCGGTGGGCGAACATCCACTACCGCCCGCGGGGAATCACCGTGACCGCTGTGGCTCCGGGATTCGTGCGCACCGAGTTCCACGAGCGGATGGATGTGCGGACGGACACGATTCCCGCGGTTCTCTGGCTCTCACCCGAACGGGTAGTGAGAATCGCCCTGCGGGACGTGGCGAGGGGCAAGGCGCTGACAGTGCCGACCATCCGGTACAAGCTCATTGTGGCGCTCTCGCGGATGCTGCCGTCGCGGCTCGTCGCCGCAGGAACGCTGAGCCGCCGGCCCGGCGCTGACGCGTAGGGACGCGCACCCCGGCCAGTCCCCTCCGGCCACGCCGAGACCTCGCCCAGCCCCGGGAGAGCCGTCTAAGTGCTGAGGCTCTCGCGCATCCCGCGAGCGGCGAGCAACGAGGCGTGGGTGGGCGCATCCGGAACGTCGGCCGGCCGGTTCTTCGCGAGCTCGGCGCGCAGCACCGGCACGACCTCGGAGCCGAGGATCTCGAGCTGGTCGAGCACTGTTCCGAGGGGCAGCCCGGCGTGGTCGACGAGGAAGAGCTGGCGCTGGTAGTCGCCGAACTGCTTGCGCATGCCCGCGTACCGGTCGGTGACCTGCTGCGGGCTGCCGACCGTGAGCGGGGTCGACTCGGTGAACTCCTCGAGCGTCGGCCCGTGCCCGTAGACGGGAGCATTGTCGAAGTACGGTCGGAACTGTGTCACGGCATCCTGCGAGACCGCGTTCATGAACACCTGCCCGCCGAGGCCGACGATCGCCTGCTCCGCCCGGCCGTGGCCGTAGTGCTCGTAGCGCTCCCGGTACAGGCCGATGAGCTTCATGTAGTGCTCTTTGGGCCAGAAGATGTTGTTGGCGAAGTAGCCGTCGCCGTAGTACGCGGCCTGCTCAGCGATCTCCGGACTCCGGATCGAGCCGTGCCAGACGAACGGCGGCACGCCGTCGAGCGGCCTGGGGGTCGACTGGAAGCCGCGCAGCGGCGTGCGGAACCGCCCCTCCCAGTCGACGACGTCCTCACGCCACAGCCGGTGGATGAGTGCGTAGTTCTCGACGGCGAGCGCGATTCCCTCGCGGATGTCCTTGCCGAACCACGGGTAGACGGGCGCTGTGTTGCCCCGCCCCATCATCAGGTCGACTCGACCGTCGGAGATGTGTTGCAGCGTCGCATAGTCCTCGGCGAGCTTCACCGGGTCGTTGGTCGTGATGAGGGTCGTCGCCGTCGACAGGATGATCGACTCCGTCTTCGCGGCGATATAGCCGAGGATCGTCGTCGGCGACGACGGGATGAACGGCGGGTTGTGGTGCTCGCCGAGAGCGAAGACATCCAGGCCGACATCTTCGGCCTTCCGCGCGATCGCGAGGATCGCCTTGATGCGCTCGTTCTCGGTCGGGACGCGGCCCGTCGTCGGGTCGGAGGTGACGTCTCCGACCGTGAAGATCCCGAACTGCATCACGGCCTGCTCCCTTCGCGCGCGTCACCCATGGTAGGCACGCCTGTCCGTCATCCGCGCGGGCTGGACCGGGAGAGCAGCGAGCGGAGGCCGACGAAGACCAGCCCAGCGACGAACAGGACCATGATGACCCTGATCAGGAAGGCGAGCGCGCTGAACACGAACCCGACGAGCCACCATGCGACGACGATCGAGACAATGACTCCGATGCCCGTGATGATGGTGGTTTTGTTCATCCGTCGAGGGTGTCCCCGCGGTGATGGGAGACTGGAATGGTCCCTGCCGAGCGCACTCGCTGGTCGGCCGGCCGTTTCTTCGAGAGGCCCTATTCGTGATCACCGCTGCCGCCGACGGCTCCGCCCTCGGCAATCCCGGTCCGGCCGGCTGGGCCTGGTACGTCGACGAGTCGTGCTGGGGTGCTGGCGGCTGGCCGCACGCCACCAACAACCAGGGCGAGCTCAAGGCGGTGCTCGAGCTGTTCCGGGCAACGGCACACCTCGACGACGAGCTCCTCGTGCTATGCGACAGCCAATACGTGATCAACTCGGTGACGAAGTGGATGCGCGGGTGGAAGGTGAAGGGCTGGCGCAAGGGCGACGGCAAACCCGTCCTCAACCTCGAGCTGCTCATGGAGATCGATGAGGCGATCGCGGGGCGCAAGTACCGCTTCGAGTGGGTCAAGGGCCACGCGAATCATCCGCTCAACGAGGCGGCCGACTCCCGGGCCCGCGCCGTCGCCGAGGCGTTCCAGCGCGGTGCGCGAATCCCGTCCGGGCCCGGCTGGGTGCGGGCCGGGGATGCGCCGCGCGAGCCGCGGGACGAGGAGCTTGTCGGTGCCGCGATCACGGCCGAAGTCGCCGCCGACGTCGCCGCGGATGTCGCGAGCAATATCGCGTCGTTGCCGAACACGCATCCGCAGCTCTTCTCCTTCGAGGCCGAGCCGGAGCGGGAGACCGCGGTGACGGTGCTCCTCAGCCCGCAGGAGCACGCGCGGCTGCTGAAGCGGGCCAAGGCCCGCGGTGTGAGCCCCGAGAAGCTTCTGCGCGACCTGATCTGACTCGTGCCCAGCGCCGCCCACGGCGAGGT
>JAJAZI010000278.1 GCA_026785785.1 Microbacteriaceae bacterium | reverse complement strand
GGTGTTCGTCAGCGTGAATGTACCCCCGGCGAGCTCGTCGGGCTTGAGCTTGTTGTCGCGTGTGCGGGCAGCGAGGTCGGCGATCTGCTGCGCGAGCCCGGCGAGCGTGAGCTCACCCGCGTCGCGAATCACGGGGGTGAGCAGGCCGCGCTCGGTCTCGACCGCGATGCTCAGGTTCTCCTGCGCAGGGTAGACGATCGTGTCGCCGTCGACCGTGGCGTTGACGATCGGAACGGCCTTGAGCGCCTCGCTGGCGGCGAGGGCGAAGAACGGCAGGAACGACAGCTTGACGCCGGTCTTCTCGTGGAAGGTGCCCTTGGTCTTGTCTCGGAAGTTCGCGACCCGGGTCACATCCACCTCGACGACCGACGTGAGCTGTGCCGAGGTCTGCATGGAGGCGACCGCCCGCTCCGCGATGACCTTGCGCAGGCGCGACATCGGCACGGTGGTGCCGCGCAGCGGCGACACCTCGACGAGGGCTGCTGCTGCCGGGGCCGCGGCCTTGGCCGACGATGCGGCAACGACGTCCTCCTTGCGGATTCGCCCTCCGACACCCGTTCCGGTGAGGGAGCCGAGGTCGACGCCGAGCTCATTCGCGAGCTTGCGCACAAGCGGGGTGACGTATCCGGCGTTCGACCCGGACTCGGAAGCTTCCGCGGGTGCGGCGGGTGCCGCGACGGCGGGTGCGGGTGCCGCGACGGCGGGTGCCGGAGTGGCCGGAGCCGCGGGCTCGGGTGCCGCTAGGGGAGCGGGGATGGCCGAGACAGGAGGTGCGACTGCCGGAGCGGGGGCCGCGCTAGCGGGCACCTCGTCGACAACCTTCGCCGGCTCTGGTGCGTGCGCAGAGGCGGCGGGCGCCTCCTCGGGAGCCGGTGCCTCGGTGGACGGCACCTCGGTGGACGGCACCTCGGCGGTCGCTGCCGCTGCGGGCGCTGCCGCTGCCTCCTCGACAGGCGCTACCGCTGCAGGCGCTACCGCTGCAGGCGCTGCCGCTGCAGGCGCTGCCGCTGCAGGCGCTGCCTCCTCGACGGGCGCTGCCGCTGCGGGCTCTGCCTCCTCGGCAGGGGCCGCCTCGGCCTCTGGTGCTGCCGGGGCCTCGCCACCGCCGGAACCATCGCCGATACGCACGAGGGCGGTTCCGACCTCGACGGTTTCGTCCTCGGCGACGAGGATCTCTTCGATGATGCCGGCCACCGGCGACGGGATCTCGGTATCGACCTTGTCAGTCGAAACCTCGAGCAGCGGCTCGTCCACCTCCACCCGGTCGCCGACGTTCTTCAGCCAGCGGGTGACCGTACCCTCGGTGACACTCTCGCCGAGTGCCGGAAGGTTGACGGATTCGCTCATCAGTAATGCTCCTTTATGAAGTGACGTGCTTTTAGCTTAGTTCTCGGCCGGACCGCGGTCCGGTCAGGCGTGAAGTGGCTTGCCTGCCAGGGCGAGGAAGGCCTCGCCGAGCGCCTCGTCCTGGGTGGGATGCGCGTGCAGCAGCGGGGTGATGTCCTCGGGGTACGCCTCCCAGTTCACAATGAGCTGGGCCTCGCCGATGAGCTCGCCGACACGGTCGCCGATCATGTGCACCCCGACGACGGGTCCGTCGTTCACCCGGACGACCTTGATCGACCCGGCCGTGCCGAGGATGTGGCTCTTGCCGTTGCCCGCCAGGTTGTAGTCGTAGCTCGTGACCTGGTCTGCGCCGTACTTCTCGCGTGCGCCGGCCTCGCTGAGTCCGACAGAGGCGACCTCGGGGTGCGAGTAGGTGACCTTCGGCACGTTGAGGTCGTCGATAACCGGCGGGTTCAGCCCCGCGATCTCCTCGGCGACGAAGATGCCGTGCTGGAATCCGCGGTGGGCGAGCTGCAGGCCGGGCACGATGTCGCCCACGGCGTAGACGCCGGGGACGCCCGTCGCGAGGCGCTCGTTGGTGATGACGAAGCCGCGATCCATCGTGACGCCGACCTCTTCGTAGCCGAGGCCGGCCGTGGACGGTCCGCGGCCGACGGCCACGAGCAGGAGCTCGGCCTCGATCGTGCGTCCGTCCTCGAGGGTCACGACGACGCCCTGGTCGTTCTGCGTGACGCTCTGGAACCTCGTGCCGAGGATGAAGTTGATGCCGCGCTTGCGGAAGGCCCGTTCGAACTGCTTGCTGATGCTCTCGTCTTCGTTGGGCACGAGGTGGGGGAGCGCCTCGATGATAGTGACGTCGGTGCCGAACGACTTCCAGACGCTCGCGAACTCGGAGCCGATCACGCCGCCGCCGAGCACGGCGACGGTCTTCGGGATGAAGTCGAGCTCGATGGCATGCTCGGAGGTGATCACGCGCCCGCCGATCTCGAGGCCGGGCAGCGAACGGGAGTAGGAGCCGGAGGCGAGAACGATGTTCTTGCCGGTGATGACCTGGTCGCCGACCTGGACGGTGGTGGGGGAGGTGAGTCGGCCCTCGCCCACGATGACGGTGATGCCGCGCTTCGCGATCAGCCCGGTGAGTCCCTTGAACTTGCTCGAGACGACCTCTTCGCGGTACGCGTTGACGGCCGCGATGTCAACGCCGTGGAAGTCGGCGTTGACGCCGTATTTGGCGGATTCACGCGTGACGTCGGCGACCTCGGCCGAGTGCAGCAGCGCCTTGGTCGGGATACAACCGACGTGGAGGCAGGTGCCGCCGAGCTTGCCTTTCTCGATCAGGCCCACCGTGAACCCCAACTGGGAGGCTCGCAGCGCGGCGGCGTAGCCGCCGCTGCCCGCTCCGAGAATGACGATGTCGAAATTTTGTTCAGACACTCAACAGCTCCTTGCACATCAGGATTCTTGTCACTGGAACTGCCGACAGGCTCGGCAGCAGGACGGGTTTGCGGGACTCGGAAGCCCCGCGAAAACCCTACTACCCCCGCGAAAATTCTTCCGCCACCTCGAGCAGCGTTCTGACCGCGACACCTGTCGGGCCCGTCACCGTCGAGCCGTAGCCGGCGCCGCCATTGTTCGCCGCGCCGGCGATATCGAGGTGCGCCCAGGGGATCTGCCGGGAGTCGTCCTCCGCCGTCGTGCCGACGAACTCCCGCAGGAACACCGCGGCGATCAGCATCCCACCCGCCGTGTTGCCCATCTTCACGTTGGCGAGGTCGGCGATGTCGGAGTCGAGCAGTGAGCGCAGCTCCGAGGGCAGCGGCATCTGCCAGAGCGTCTCTCCCGTGCGGTCGCCCGCCGCGACGACACGCCGCACGAACTCGTCGTCGCCCATCGTGGCGACGTATCGGTTGCCCATTGCGACGAGGGCCGCGCCCGTGAGCGTCGCGACGTCGATGATCGCGTCGGGGAATTCCTCACTCGCGGCAACGAGGCCGTCGGCGAGAACGAGTCGGCCCTCGGCATCCGTGTTGAGCACCTCGACCGTCTTGCCCCCGCGCAGTCGCAGTACATCGTTGGGACGCGTCGCCGAGCCGGACGGCATGTTCTCGGCGAGGCACAGCCATGCCGTGAGCCGCACCGGTAGCTCCAGCCTCGCGGCGGCGATGACGACCGCGAGCGCCGTTGCGGCGCCAGTCATGTCGTACTTCATGCCGACCATGGATGCCGCGGGCTTGAGTGACAGGCCGCCGGTATCGAACGTGATTCCCTTTCCGACGATCGCGAGGTGCTTCGCGGCCCCCGCCGGCGAATAGCTCACCTTGACCATGCGCGGTCCCCGGTCGGACCCCCTGCCGACGCCGACGAGGCCGCCGTACCCGCCGTCGGCGAGTTCCTGGTCGGCGAGCACGGTGAGCTCGATGGGAAGGCCGCCCGCCAGCTCGTGCGCCGCCGACGCGAACGACTCCGGGAACAGGTCGGACGGGGGAGCGTTCACGAGGTCGCGGACGGTGTGGATCGCGGTCCCGACCGCCGTCGCGCGCTCGACGAGGCCGCCGCCGGGCTGGTGGGTGGCGACAACGACGAACTCGGCGGGGAGCCGCGACTGCGGCTCCTGCTCCACCGACCGGTAGTCGAGGTAGCTGTAGCAGCCGATCGCCACACCCTCGAGGATCGCGAGGAGGTCGGAGTCGTGTGCGGCAGGCAGGGCAACCGCGACGCGCTCGGCGCCGCGGATCGTGCGCGCCGCCGCACCCGCGGCGTACCGCAGCGCGTTCGCGTCGAGGGGACCGGAGCCGAGCCCGACGAGGGCGAGCGTTCCGGCGGCGCCGCCGATGCCGGGAAGGCGCCGCACGTCGTCCTTCGCGCCGGTGAATCCGATCGCCGCGAGGGACCCCTGCAGCGCGGTGAAGTGGTCGCCGACTCCGACGATCGTGCCCCCGTCCTTGCCGGATGCGACTCCGATCACGAGGACGTCGGCGGGGACGTCGATGGCGGATTCGGTGGTCAGGCGCAGCGAGGACACGGTCATGCGGCCATGGTATCCGTGCGGGTCGGCTCGCCCCGCGCGAGCCGCGCCTGTTCGCTCTCGGCACCTGCCACGGACGCCATCCCCTCGGCCCGCCGATTATGAGGCGCGTAGAATTGCAGCATGCGTGACCCAGCCGGACTCTACGACCTGACCCCAGAGGAAACGTCCGTACCGGAGGGCCTCCACCTCGTCGCGGGCCTCACCGGATTCGCGGATGCCGGATCGGCCGTGACCCAGTTGAGCGAGTACCTCCTCGACACCCTCGACCACCAGGTGATCGCCACCTTCGATGCGGACGTGCTCCTGGACTACCGGGCCCGGCGACCCGTTGTGTACTTCGATCAGGACCACCTCACCGACTACCAGCCGCCTACGCTCGCGCTCTACCTCGCGACAGACGAGGTCGGGCAGCAGTTCCTGCACCTCACCGGGTTCGAGCCCGACTTCCAGTGGGAAAGGTTCAGCGCCGCCGTCCTCGAGCTCCTCGCCCGGTTCAAGGTCAAGACGACCACGTGGGTGCACGCGATTCCGATGCCTGTTCCGCACACCAGGCCGATCGGCGTGACCGTGAGCGGCAACCGCACCGAGCTCATCGAAGCGATGTCGGTCTGG
>JAJAZI010000277.1 GCA_026785785.1 Microbacteriaceae bacterium | reverse complement strand
GCCAAATCCGAAGTCGACGACCAGCGGGGCGGGCTCGCTCCGGAATGGCGGGAGCTGCGTGATCCACCGGTCGACGCGCCGCAGGCGGTTGGTGCCCGTCGTACCGCGAGTGACTGAACCGATGGGTATTGCCTCATTCTCCCGTGCGGCCGGTTCGCGATCGGAACCCAGGCCGTCGATAAGCTTGCCGCATGACCTACACCCTCATTCTTTTGCGCCACGGGCAGTCCACGTGGAACCAGGAAAACCTCTTCACCGGTTGGGTGGATGTGCCGTTGAGCGACATCGGCGCGCAGGAGGCCCGCCGCGCGGGCGAGCTGCTCGCGTCGTCCGGCATCCTTCCCGACGTTCTGCACACCTCGGTGCTCAAGCGTGCGATCCAGACAGCCAACATCGCCCTCGACGGCGCCGACCGCGACTGGATCGACGTGCGCCGCTCCTGGCGCCTGAACGAGCGCCACTACGGCGCCCTGCAGGGCAAGGACAAGGCGCAGACCCTCGCCGAGTACGGACCAGAGCAGTTCACGACCTGGCGGCGCTCGTTCGACGTGCCGCCGCCGCCCCTCGACGACGACGACAAGTACTCCCAGGCGCACGATCCCCGCTACGCGACTCTCGGTGACGACCTCCCGCGCACCGAGTCGCTGAAGCTCGTGATCGACCGGATGCTGCCGTACTGGGAGTCTGCCATCAAGCCCGACCTTGCCTCGGGCAAGAACGTGCTCGTGACAGCCCACGGGAACTCGTTGCGCGCGCTCGTGAAGCACCTCGACGGCATCTCCGACGCGGACATCGCCGACCTGAACATCCCGACCGGCATCCCACTGGTCTATGAGCTCGACGAGGATTTCGCTCCAGTGAAGCCCGGCCGCTACCTCGACCCCGCCGCCGCCGCCGCTGGGGCCGCCGCGGTCGCCGCGCAGGGCACGAAGTAGCCAGCGGCACGAAAAAGGGGACAGACGCCGCGTGCGTCTCTCCCCTTCTTCTTCGCCCGGGGGCGATGTGTGCTCAGCTGTCCGATCCGACGAGGTCGCCGGTCGCGAGGTACTGGATATTCTTGGCGATCGTCACCGCGTGGTCGGCGAAGCGCTCGTGGTACCGGCTCGCCAGGGTGGCGTCGACCGTGTCGACCGCCGCGCCCTTCCAGGTCTCGCCGAGCACCGCGTCGAAGACACTGACGTGCAACTCATCGATGCGGTCGTCCTCGTTGCGGATCTCCTCGGCGAGCATCACGTCTTCCGACTTGAGCAGCTCGGTGAGCTTCTTCGCGATCGCGACGTCGAGCGTGCCCATCTCGTGGAAGGTGGAGCGAAGGCTCTTCGGAATGACCTTCTCCGGGAAGCGGTACCGGGCAAGCTGCGCGATGTGCTCGGCGAGGTCACCCATCCGCTCGAGCGACGCGCTGATCCGAAGGGCACTCACCACGATGCGGAGATCCCTGGCGACCGGCTGCTGCCGCGCGAGGATGTTGATGGCGAGCTCATCGAGCGCCTTCGCGGCGCTGTCGATCCTGCTGTCGCCCGCGATGACCCGCTCGGCAAGCGAGACATCTGACTCATTGAACGCGCGGGTGGCGTTCTCGATCGAGAACTCGACGAATGTGGACATCTCGACGAGACGGTCCTGCACCTCGCGCAGTTCCTGCTGGAATACTTCGCGCATTTTGCCCCTTCGTGGCGGACGTACGGCACCCGACCAATCCACGATATCCTGCACGCTGCCGGTAAACAATTGGTGATGCTCCGCTGAACTTTATCCAAAGTAGCCCGTCGGCCGGGCATCGGCCGCAAGGCGGGCCGAGCAGAGTTACTAACCTGTTCACATGGACTCCACCTGGTTGGTGCCCGCGTCGCTCGCCTTCGGATTCCTCGTCGGCACCGGCTTGGTCAGCCTGATGCACTTCGCCGCACTGCGCGGCGAGCGCGCGCACGACGTCGTGAACTCCAGCGTGCCCGACGGCGTCGACGCGGTCATCGACGCACTCGAATCCGCCGGGATCGTAGTCGACCCCTCCAATGTCGTCGTCAAGGCGTCGCGGGGGGCACTCGCGTTCGGGCTCGTCGGGAACAACTCCCTTGTGCATCCGGAGCTCACCGAGATGGTCAACCGAGTGCGGCGCAGCGGCGAGGCGCTCACCGACGAAGTCAAACTCTCTCGCGGCCCGTTCGGCGAGGCCAACATCTTACTGTCGGTGCGGGTGGCCCTACTCGGCTCGCGCTTCGTGCTGCTGGTGGCCGAGGACCGCACCGAATCGCACCGCCTCGACGCCGTGCGCCGCGACTTCATCGCGAACATCAGCCACGAACTCAAGACCCCGATCGGCGCCGTCGGGCTGCTCGCCGAGGCGCTGCAGGCCGCCTCGAGCGAGCCCGACCAGGTTCGCCGCTTCGCGAAACGGCTGACGAAGGAGTCCGAGCGGTTGGCGAGGATCACACAGGAGATCATCGAGCTCTCCCGCCTGCAGGCCGCCGACGCCCTCACCGAGGCCGAGATCGTCTCGATCGACCGGGTCGTCTCACTGTCCCTCGACGAGACGAAGGTCGCCGCCGACGCCAACAACGTCACCGTCGTCGTCGGGAAGAACACCGGCGCGCTCATCTACGGCGACGAGGCGCTCCTCGTGACCGCACTGCACAACCTCATCGCCAACGCGATCCAATACTCCCCGCGCGGCTCGAGGGTCGGCGTCGGGGTGCGCAATTCCGACGGCGTCGTCGAGATCGCCGTTACCGACCAAGGCGTCGGCATCCCCGAGGACGAGCTCACCAGGGTTTTCGAGCGGTTCTTCCGCACCGACCCGGCCCGGTCGCGCCGCACGGGCGGTTCCGGCCTCGGGCTCAGCATCGTCAAGCACGTCGTCGAGAACCACGGCGGCGATGTGCGGGCGTGGTCCCAACTCGGGCGCGGCTCCACCTTCACGATCCGACTGCCGGAAGCATCCCGCGCAGTGGCAACAACAGGAGACAAGAAATGACCAGCATCCTCATCATCGAAGACGAATCATCGCTGAGCGAGCCCCTCGCCTACCTGCTCGAACGGGAGGGGTACACCACGGTGATCGCGAAGGATGGCCCGGCGGGCCTGGATGCCTTCGATCGCGGCGCCTTCGACCTCCTGTTGCTCGACCTCATGCTGCCGGGGCTTCCCGGCACCGAGGTATGCCGCGAGATCCGCACCCGCTCCCAGGTACCGATCATCATGCTCACGGCGAAGGACAGCGAGGTCGACATCGTCGTCGGCCTCGAACTCGGCGCCGACGACTATGTCACCAAGCCCTATTCCACCCGAGAGCTGCTCGCGCGCATCCGCGCGGTCATGCGCCGCCGCACCGACCCGGCCCGGTCGCGCCGCACGGGCGGTTCCGGCCTCGGGCTCAGCATCGTCAAGCACGTCGTCGAGAACCACGGCGGCGATGTGCGAGCGTGGTCCCAACTCGGGCGCG
>JAJAZI010000276.1 GCA_026785785.1 Microbacteriaceae bacterium | reverse complement strand
GCTCGTGGTCGAGCTGTCGAGCTTCCAGCTGCACTACTCGCATTCCCTCTCCGCCCACTCGAGCGTCTGCCTCAACCTCGCGGCCGACCACCTGGACTGGCACGGGTCCGCTAGCGCCTACTCCGCGGCCAAGGCGAAGGTCTACGAGAACACGCGCGTGGCGTGCGTCTACAACCGAGACGACGACGCCACGCGCACGATGGTCGAGCACGCGGAGGTTGTCGAGGGATGCCGTGCGATCGGCTTCGGGCTGGGTTTGCCGGGCCCGAGCGATGTCGGCATCGTCGAGGACATCCTGTGCGACCGTGCCTTCACCGACGACCGGCACACCAACGCCCTCGCGCTGGCGACACTGAGCCAGCTCGAGTCCTCCGGGCTCCGCGCGCCCCACATGGTCGCGAACGTGCTTGCCGCGAGCGCACTCGCCCGGTCCTACGGAATCCCGGCGACGGCGATCCAGCAGGCGATCGTCGGCTTCCATCTCGACAAGCACCGCTCCGAACTGATCGCGACCCATGCCGAGGTGCGCTGGATCAACGACTCCAAGGCCACGAATCCGCACGCCGCCGATGCCGCGGTCGGGGCGTTCGAGTCGGTTGTCTGGGTCGTTGGAGGCCTGTTGAAGGGCGTCGATATCGGCGATGTCGTGGCACGGAACGCCGACAGGCTGCGCGCGGCCGTGGTGATCGGAGCAGACCGTGCCGAGGTGCTCGCGGCATTCGCGCGACACGCGCCAGAACTCCCCGTGTTCGAGGTCGAGACCGCTGACACTAAGGAGGTAATGTCGACGGCTGTGCGTCTGTCGAACTTGGCTGCGCGGCCGGGGGATGCAGTAGTTCTGGCACCAGCCGCGGCATCCATGGATCAGTTCACGGATTATGCCGATCGTGGTCGGCAATTCGCCGCCGCAGTTCACGAGATGTTGGGAGGCCGGCCGGATGACGACGCGCATCCCTCGTCGCCCGCGACAGCCCCCTAACAGCGCCGCGCCACCCGAGCCGGTGAACACTTCGGTCGCCGGCTCGGGTGGTGCGGCGATCGTTGCGGTGAGGAGGCTCTTCGCCGCCGAGACGGGCAACTTCTTCCTGCTGCTGGGCACGACCCTCTTCCTCGTCGTGTTTGGTCTTGTCATGGTGCTCTCGTCGTCGGCGGTGACCTCGTTCACCGAATCGAATGACTTCTTCACCGGGTTCCTCCGTCAGGGCACGTTCGCGGCCGTCGGGGTTCCGATCATGCTGCTGGCGTCACGGATGCCGGCGTCGTTCTGGAAGAAGTGGGCCGGCGCCGCCGTGGCGATCGGCCTCGGCCTGCAGCTGCTCGTTGTCGCCACGCCGCTGGGGGTGTCGGTCGGCGGAAACACGAACTGGCTGCGCCTCGGCGCCTTCACGCTCCAGCCCTCCGAGATCACCAAGGTGGCCCTTGCGATCTGGCTCGCCTACGTGCTGTCCACCAAGGCGAACCGGCTCCACAGCCTGCGCGAAGTGGCCATCCCGATCGCCCCCGTCGCGGGAGCGGCGGTCGGGCTCGTGCTGTTCGGGGGAGACCTCGGCACGGCCATCATCCTCATCTCCATCGTTCTCGGCTCGATGTTCTTCGGTGGGGTGCGGCTCCGGTTCCTCGCAATCCCGGTCGTGCTCGTGGCCGCGATCGGGCCGCTTGTCGCATTCTCGAGCAACTCACGCAGTGACCGCATCGCCGTCTGGCTCGACGGCTGCGCCTCGACGAGCGACTACGCGATGTTCTGCTGGCAGACCGTCCACGGCTGGTGGGCCCTCGCCGCCGGGGGGTTCTTCGGCGTCGGCCTCGGCAACTCCAAGGCGAAGTGGTCATGGTTGCCGGAGGCCGACAACGACTTCATCTTCGCGATCATCGGCGAGGAACTCGGCCTGCTCGGTGCCGTGACGGTGCTCGTGCTCCTCATCGTGATGGGCGTCACCTTCGTTCGGATCATCCGCGCGAGCGACGACCCGTTCGCCCGCATCGTCGTGAGCGCGGTCATGGTCTGGATCATCGGCCAGGCGTTCGTGAACATCGCCGTGGTGCTCGGCGTTCTACCGGTGCTCGGCGTTCCCCTCCCGCTGATCTCGGCGGGAGGCTCCGCGCTCGTCACGACCCTGTTCGGCATCGGGATCGTGCTCTCGTTCGCGCGCACCGCGAGCCCGGCTCCCGGCAGGAGGCCGGAACGGTGACCACCTACCTGCTGTGCGGCGGCGGAACCGCAGGCCACGTCAATCCCCTGCTCGCGGTCGCTGATCGGCTCAGGGAACGCGACCCCGAGGCGAACATCCTGGTCCTCGGCACGGCCGAGGGGCTCGAGGCGCGGCTGGTGCCGGAGCGGGGCTTCCGGCTGCTCGTCGTCGCCCGCCTCCCGTTCCCCCGCCGGCCGGGCAGGGCCCTTCTGCGGTTCCCGCGCCGGTTCGCCGGGGTCGTCGGCCAAATCCGCGAACTGATCGTCGAGCACGACGTCGACGTCGTCGTCGGATTCGGCGGCTACGTGTCGGCGCCCGCCTACCTCGCCGCGCGCCGCGAAAAGGTGGCGGTCGTCGTGCACGAGGCCAACGCGCGCCCCGGACTCGCGAACCGGCTCGGGGCGATCTTCTCCCGGCACGTCGGGGTCGCCTTTCACGGCACCCGGCTCCGCCGCTCCCGGTTCGTCGGAATGCCGTTGCGGCCGGAGATCGAGCGGCTCGAGCGCCACTCCGCGCGGCAGGAGGCGTACGCAGCCTTCGGGCTCGCGCCCGGCAAACTCACGCTCGTCGTCACGGGAGGGTCGCTCGGCGCCCGGCGCATCAACGAGACCGTCGCCGAGGCGATCCCCTTCATCATCGGCGCCGCCTGGCAGGTGCTGCACATCACCGGGCAGCGCTCAGAGATCGACTACCCCGTGCTGGCCGGCTACCGCGTGATTCCGTATTGCGACCGGATGGACCTCGCCCTTGCCGTCGCCGACCTCGTGCTTGCCCGTGCAGGGTCGTCCACCGTGGGTGAACTCTCGGCTCTCGCGATTCCCGCCGTGTACGTGCCACTCGCGATCGGGAACGGCGAGCAGCGCCTGAACGTCCGCGAGGCCGTCGACGCGCACGCCGCCATCATGGTCGACAACGCGCAGTTCACTCCGGAATGGATCGCGGATGTCCTCGTTCCGCTCCTCGTCAACCGTGCCGCCCTCGCCGCGATGGCCGCGCGCGCCGCGGCGACCGGCGTCAGGGACGGCACGAACCGCTTCGTCGCGCTCATCGATGAGGCCACTCCGGGGCGGGTAGCGTGGCGGTCGTGATCAAGTCCGATTTCTCCCAGTCCCTGCCCGATACCCCCCGCCACGTTCACTTCGTCGGAATCGGCGGAGCCGGAATGAGCGGTATCGCCCACCTCTTCGTCGCGGCCGGCTTTACCGTGAGCGGCTCCGACATCCGGGCGACGGACGCCGTCGAGGCTCTGCGGGCACGCGGTGTCGTGATCGGAATCGGCCACGACGCCGCGCACCTCGGCGCCGCGGACGCCCTCGTCGTCTCCGGAGCGATCAATGAGGACAACCCCGAGTACGTCGTGGCGCGTGAGCGCGGCCTGCCCGTGGTGCACCGCGCCGTCGCGCTGGCCTGGCTCACGCGCGGCCGCCGGCTCGTCGCCGTTGCCGGCGCCCACGGCAAGACCACGTCGACCGGCATGATCATCGAGGCGATGCTCGCTCTCGGCCAGAGCCCGAGTTTCGTCAACGGCGGCGTCATCCGCTCCCTCGGCGTCAGCGCCGCTGCCGGCAGCGACGACCTCTTCGTGGTCGAGGCGGACGAGTCCGACGGCTCCTTCCTGCTCTACGACACCGCGGTGTCGCTCATCACCAACGTCGACCCCGACCACCTCGACCACTTCGGATCGCTCGAGGCCTTCGAAGACGCCTTCGTCGCGTTCGCGGGACGGGCGAAGGAGTTCGTCGCCATCTCGAGCGATGACCCCGGGGCCGGCAACATCACCCCGCGAATCGCCTCGTCGCGGGTCGTCACCTTCGGTGAGGCCGCATCCGCCGACGTGCGGGTGCACTCCCTCGACACGCGGCAGACCGTCTCGTTCAGCATCCGCTATCTCGGTGGGGACTACCCGGTGACGCTTCGCGTGCCGGGGCTGCACAATGCCCTCAACGCCGCAGGCGCGTTCGCCGTGCTCACCGGGCTCGGCTTCGACCCACGCGCGAGCCTCGACGCGATCGCGACCTTCGGCGGCACCGAGCGCCGCTTCGAGCTGCGCGGCGACGTGGGCGGGGTGCGCGTCTACGACGACTTCGCCCACCACCCGACCGAGATC
>JAJAZI010000275.1 GCA_026785785.1 Microbacteriaceae bacterium | reverse complement strand
CGGCATCTCGGTCGACTCGAAGGCCACGCTGCGCGCCTACGCCGAGCACGAGGGCTACGACTTCACCCTCCTCGCCGACTTCTGGCCTCACGGTGCGGTCGCCAAGGAGTACGGCGTATTCCTCGAGGCCAAAGGCTTCGCCAACCGTGCCTCCTTCCTCATCGACACCGCCGGCATCATCCGGGCGAGCTTCGTGACCGCGCCCGGCGAGGCCCGCTCGCTCGACGCCTATCGCGCGGCGCTCGCGGCGCTCGCGCCAGCTGTGCGCTGACCCTCGGCCCACCCGGTGCCCGCCCGCCGCGGCGCCCCATCTCGGAGACGGCTCAGCCCAGCTGCGACACTGCTCGCGCGATGACGAGCCCGAGCAGCACGAACGCGCCTGACGACTCGAGCACCATGAGGGCTTTGGCACGCACCGACAGCGGCATCGCATCGGTGGGGCTGAACGCCATCGAATTGGATGCCGAGAAGTACACGTAGTCGAAGAACGATGGCACCCAGCCGGTACGCACCGACGACCGCGCGGCCACCTCCTCGACGGCATCGTGGTCTTCGTCCTGCGGAAAGCGGAAGTCCGCGTGCGGCAAGTCGGAGCGCTCTGCGTGCCGTCGGGTGACCGGGCCGCCCCGGTCGAGCTCCCAGTAGACGAGTGCGAACGCGATGACGTTCGTGACCGCGACCTGGAGCGCAGCAACCAGCAGTGTGAGCCCGTCGCTTTTCTGGGCAGTCACGAGTTGGATCACGAGTTGCACGAGCGCGACCTCGTTCGCGGCGACGAGGAGCAGGGCCTGGCCGACCGCGAGAACCCTCGACCACTTCGTCTCCCGGCGCAAGCGGTGCGGGTTGAGCGCGATGAGCGGCACGAGCATTGCGAGCCCGATCGCGACTACCGCGAATCGCAGGCCCGGCAGAAACGTGCTCGGCAGCGTCGCATACAGAGTGAGCGCGATCGCCAGCCCAATCACTGCGGGCAGCCGGTGTTCGGCCCGCTCCCCGTTGTCGGTCGTGCCGGGGGTGGCTTTCTTCACGGGTGTCGTCGCCATGAGGCCGAGTGTAAGCCTGTGCCATAATCGGGTGTCGCCACCCGCGAGCATGTCTCTCGGGTCGCGGGCCTTTAGCTCAGTTGGTAGAGCGCCACGTTTACACCGTGGATGTCATCGGTTCGAGCCCGGTAGGGCCCACCTCGTGAGAACTTCCCGCCAGACGGCCGAACGGTGCGCAGTCCGCACAGCGGCGTTGGTGCACCACTGGGGGCGGATTCAATCGCGCAGGCTCCGAAGCAGCTTCGCGCTGGAGGTCATCGCCCCGCCGAGTACCGCCGGGATTCCGCCACCGGGGTGCACCGATGCCCCGACGCGCCAGAGCCACCGGCGTCGAGGGTCCCGGTAGGCGGGCGCGTGGAACGGGCCGCTCTGCCAGAGCGGGCGGGTCGCGCCGTAGAGCGCCCCGCCCGTAGCCCCCCAGCCCGCGAAGTACTCAGGATCGAGAATCTCGTACTCGCCGAGCAACTGGGTGATCGGCTGATCGAGTCCCATGACTTCGCTGATGCGCCCGATCTCCCGTCGCACGAAGGTGTCGTCGAGGCCGTACCGGCGGCCGTCGGCGGGCGCGGTCAGCAGCAACGCGACGGTGGCCTTGTCGTTCGGATAGATCTCGCCCGGACGGTAGTAGTTCACGAAGGCCATCGTCTGCTCGGGCGCGAGCCCCGCCGCGAGGCTGCGGTGCAGGGCGGCCGGGTCGTCCGGCATCACCACGGAGTGCGTCGCCGTGGCGTCTGGCAGAAGCTGGTCGAGCACGCCGTAGATGGCGACCCCCGAGCAGGTGAGCCCTCGCGCCCGGGACGGCCCGCCGTCCAGGAGCCCGGCGAGCACTCCCAGGTCGAGGGCGCTCACCACCAGATCGGCCCGGTACTCGGCCGCGACCGTGCGCACCCGCGACCGCTCCACCGACACGACGCTTTCGCCGGTGTGCACCCTCGCACCGGCTTGAAGGGCGAGCCGGTGGAGGGCGAGCGGCAGCTCGTAGACCCCGCCCTCGGGAACCCAGACGCCGTCCCTCGCCATCACCGCGGGCATGCTCGCGTAGAGCGAGAGGCTCCGGGTGGGCGGCACCCCCGCGTTCAGTGTGTGGATGGCGATCACCTCGCGCAATCCCTCGGGCATCCAAGTCAGGGCGTCGAGGAAACGCTTGGTCGTGAGTCGGGTGCCGTACAGGCGTGCGAGGGCGCCCACCGCGGGAAGCGCCTTCGGGTCGAGTGGATCTGCGGTGAGCAGCGAGGTGATCTGAGGTCCGAGGCCGCCGTGCTCACGATCGAAGCGCTCCCATGCCGCCCGCCAGGGGTGCCCCTCCTCGACCGGCAGTGTGACCGTCTGCCCGCCGTAGAAGTAGCGCCCCACCTCGGGCAGGCGCCGCAGCTGCAGCCGACCCGCCGACGAGTCGCCCCCGGCATCGCCCGCACCGCTCAGCGCACCGTGTGAGCCAAGCGCGTCGTAGCGGCGCAGAAGTTCATCCCACACCGCCGGGAACGTGACGAGGGAGGGGCCGGTATCGATTCGCTGGCCGCCGACCTCGAGCCGCCGGCTCTTGCCACCGACCCAGTCGTTGCCTTCGAGCACCGTGACATCGTGTCCGGCCCTGGCCAGCAGCGCGGCAGCCGTGAGCCCGCCGATGCCGGCCCCGAGCACGACGATCCGCCGCGGTGTCGTTGCGGTCACGAATATACTCCGAGCAGCAGCGCAGCCACGATCTGGACGCCGGCAACCGAACCGGCCGCATAGGGGAACGCGATCGAATACCGGTAGAGACGCCGCGCGCCGTTCGGGGTCGGATCCCGGCGCAGGCGCAGCAGCAGCCAGCCGGCGATCAGAGCGTTCACCACGGCAACCGGGATGTTGACGAACGCGAAGCAGACGGTTGATACCGACCACCAGACGGCGCTCCACAACGCGGCCCGCTGCGGCCCCAGATGTACCGCCGTGGTGACGATGCCAGCAGCTCTGTCCTCGTCGATGTCCTGCACGGCGTCGAAGGTGTGCTTGGCCACGCTCCACGCCATCAGCCCGAT
>JAJAZI010000274.1 GCA_026785785.1 Microbacteriaceae bacterium | reverse complement strand
AGCCAGACCTTGCCGCGTGGCGCGCCGCGATTTCCGCGGTGACCGACGCGCTCTCCGGCCACCGCGAGGCAGCGATCAAGACGATTTACACCCGCGGCATCGAGGGCGACGGCCGGCCGACTGGATGGGTGCACGGCGCCGCCAGTTCGGACTTCACTGCGGCCCGACGAGACGGGCTGCGCGTCGTGACTCTGGATCGCGGCTACCGCCACGATGTCGCGAGCACATCGCCGTGGCTCCTCCAGGGGGCGAAGACCCTTTCCTACGCGGTGAACAGCGCCGCGTTGCGCGAGGCGCAACGGCGCGGGGCCGACGACGTGATCTTCGTGAGCTCTGACGGCATCGTGCTCGAGGGCCCAACCTCGACGGTGCTGCTGTTGCGTGACGGGCGGCTCATCACGCCGGGCCCAAGTCTCCCGATCCTCGACGGCACCACTCAGGACAGCCTCTTCGAGTTCGCCGCCCAGCGCGGCATCCCGACCGCCTTCGAACTGACCACAATCGAACAGCTGCACTCGGCGGAGGCAGTCTGGCTCGTCTCGAGCGTGCGCCACGCCGCGCCGGTGACCGCGATCGACGGAATCCCGCGCGCAGCCGAGGCCGAGCTCACGGCACAGTTCAACCGGTACCTCGCCGCACGCGGCGACTAGTTTTCAGACAGGACTGCCTAGGCTGGCGGGATGACCGACGCCATCCAGCCCGCACACGGCTCCTACGTCAGCCCTGGCGCGGAATTCACTCGCGACACGACCTACATCGAGGACCGCATCACCGCCGACGGGCGGGACGGCTGGCCCGTGGAGGCCGGCCGGTACCGGCTCGTCGCGGCCCGAGCCTGCCCGTGGGCGAACCGCACAGCGATCGTGCGGCGCCTGCTCGGGCTCGAAGGAGCCATCAGCCTCGGGATGCCCGGACCTACACACGACGAGCGCAGCTGGACCTTCGACCTCGACCCCGGCGGGCTCGACCCCGTCCTTAGAATCGAGCGGCTTCAGCAGGCCTACTTCGCGAGGTTCCCGGACTATGCCCGCGGCATCACCGTCCCCGCGGTCGTCGAGGTAGCGAGCGGAAAAATCGTCACGAACAACTACCCGCAGATCACTATCGACTTCGAGACCGAATGGACCGCGCTACACCGCGACGGGGCGCCGGACCTGTACCCGATCGAGCTGCGCGAGGAGATCGACGAGATCAACGACGTCATCTTCCGCGACGTCAACAACGGCGTGTACCGTGCCGGGTTCGCCGGCTCGCAGCGTGCCTACGAGAAGGCCTACGACCGTCTGTTCGACCAGCTGGATGCCCTCGAGGCGCGGCTGGCCGGCCAGCGCTACCTCGTCGGCGACACGATCACCGAGGCAGACGTGCGGCTGTTCACGACGCTCGTCCGGTTCGACGCGGTCTACCACGGACACTTCCGCTGCAACCGCAACAAGCTCAGCGAGATGCCGGCCTTGTACTCCTACGCCAAGGACCTGTTCCAGACCCCCGGCTTCGGCGACACGATCGACTTCACGCAGATCAAGCAGCACTACTACCTCGTGCACACCGACATCAATCCGACCGGAATTCTGCCCAAGGGTCCCGACCTGTCGGGCTGGCTGAGCCCGCACGGCCGGGAATCGCTCGGCGGACGCCCCTTCGGCGACGGCACTCCCCCCGCGCCTCCCCTGGCAGGCGAGCAGGTCCCGCCGGGGCACGGCGCCGCCTAGCACCGGCCGCACCACCGCATCCATCGATTCGAGGACCGACCATGGCCAGCCAGCTTCTCAGCTTCGTCCGGTGGGCGGAGCTTCGCGCCCCGGGGCTCGCGGCCGCGGCGGCATCCCCTCGCGTGCGCGGGGTCTCGGCAACTCGCTCGGGGCAGGGCACGCTCTGGCAGAGCGACGTCTCGCCGGCCAGGTGCTTCGTGCTGTGCCTCAGTGGACATCCGTCGGGGCTGCGCTGGCTCGCGGGGTCGATCGCCGCCCGCCTGCCCGGCCTCGTCTACGTCGCCGGGGCGGACGAGGACACGGCCTCGGCGATCGAGCGCGCGACCGGGATCGCCGGTGAGCGGGGGCTGGATGCCGGGCTCAGCGCCGTCGTCTCCGAGGGCGATCGCGCTGAGGCCGGGGTGCTCGCGAGCAGGCTGCTGCCGGCATCGCGCCTCGTTCTCGTCGCCCCGCCGGGAATTCCGGGTCTCGAGCCGGCCGGCCTTCCCACCACACTGCTCCAGGCGTCCCAGTCGACGGTGCACAGGGCCGGGGTCGTCGAACTCGAGGCGGCGATGCGTCGCGCGGGCGTCGCGGTACGAGAGACGGAATACCGCGACATCGCCGACGAGTGGGCGCGCTACCCGCGGGCTGTGTCTGGCTCCCGGCGCGCGCTCGACGACCTCGTCGCCTTCCTCGAGCGCGGAATCGGCCAGCAGTCCACCTTCGAGGTCATCCCCGGCTGGGACCTTCACTGAGGCGTAGCGCGTCGGCCACCCCGCGCCCAGTGTGGCTATTCGCGCCGAGAGTGCCTGTTGCTGCAGGCACGCTCGGCACGCAGAGACACGCTCGGCGACGAGACTCGCCCCCGCACTCCGAAACGGGGCTGTCGCCGACGCTGCTGTACTGCCCGCGAGAGCGTGCTCTGCCAACGCGAACGCGCACGGCACGCGTTCGCGCGCGCCGCCCGCGTCGGCATCCAGTTCTAAGGGGACGAGCCAGGTTCGCGGGTCACATGCGCTCGCGCGGGAGGTGGGCCACACGCGTTCGCGCGCGCCGCCCGCGTCGGCATCCAGTTCTAAGGGGACGAGCCAGGTT
>JAJAZI010000273.1 GCA_026785785.1 Microbacteriaceae bacterium | reverse complement strand
GGGTCAGGTAGCCCTGCACGTCGGTCGCGGGGGCGAACGGGTGCAGTCCGCCGAACTCGGGCCAGGTGACCGGCTCCATCTCGGTCGCGGCGTTGAGCTTCATCGTGCACGAGCCGAGCGGGATCATGCCCCGGTCGAGCGCGTAGTCGTAGTCGGCCAGGGTCTTCAGGTAGCGCATCATGCTCGTCTCGGAGCGGTGCGTGTTGAAGACCGGATGCGTCAGGTACTGCGACTCGCGGGAGAGTCCGCCGGGCAGTGCGGATACACCGGACCGAACGGTGTCGCCGTAGTCGGCATCCGCTTCCCCGCCGAACGCCTGCGCGACCGAGCGGATGTCGGCGAGCTCGGTGGTCTCGTCGACCGCGAGGCGCACGGTGTTCTCGTCGACCTTCCAGAGCAGCACCCCGAGGTCGTACGCGGCGGCCACGATGTCGGCGGCGCGGCCGGGCACGGTCACGGTGAGCGTGTCGAAGTGGTCGGTGGAGACCTCGGCGCCGAGTCCGGTCAGGATGCCCGCGAGGGCGCCGGCGCGCGACGCGACCTGCTGGGCGATGCGCCGCAGCCCGTCCGGCCCGTGGTAGACGGCGTACATCGACGCCATGACGGCGAGCAGCACCTGGGCGGTGCAGATGTTCGAGGTGGCCTTATCTCGCCGGATGTGCTGCTCGCGCACCTGGAGCGAGAGGCGGTACGCGGGGTGCCCCGCGGCATCCTTCGAGACGCCGACGAGGCGGCCGGGGAGCTGGCGCTCGAGGCCGGCGCGCACCGCCATGTAGCCGGCGTGCGGTCCGCCGAAGCCCATCGGCACGCCGAATCGCTGGCTCGTGCCGACGGCGACATCGGCCCCGAGGTCGCCGGGCGACTTGATCAGGGTGAGGGCGAGCAGGTCGGCCGCGACGATGGCGATACCGCCCTGCGCCGTGGCCGCCGCGATTGTTGCGCTCGGGTCCCAGACCCGGCCGGATGCGCCGGGGTACTGCACGAAGATGCCGAACGCGGCGGGCAACTCGTCCCCGTCGTGCAGGTCTGACAGGCCCATCTCGACGAGGTCGTAGCCGACGGCGCCGGCACGGTTGGCGAGCAGCGCCTTGGTCTGCGGGAGCGCGTCGGCGTCGACGATGAATGTGTTCGACGCGGACTTGGATGCCCGGCGGGCCAGCAGCAGCCCCTCGACGACGGCGGTGCCCTCGTCGAGCATTGACGCATTCGCGGTGGTCATGCCGGTGAGGTCGGACACCATGGTCTGGAAGTTGATGAGCGCCTCGAGGCGCCCCTGCGAGATCTCCGGCTGGTAGGGCGTGTACGCCGTGTACCAGCTCGGGTTCTCGAGCACGTTGCGCTTGATGACCGCGGGGGTGATCGTGTCGTAGTAGCCGAGCCCGATCATCGAGCGGTTGACGGTGTTGCGCTTCGCGAGAATCCGCAGCTCGGCGAGCGCCTCGCGCTCGGTCGCGGCGGGCGGCAGAACCGAGTCCGCCGCTGAGCGGAAGCCGTCGACGTGGATCGACGGTGGGACCGCCGCGGTGACGAGGGCATCGACAGTGTCGTAGCCGATCGCGGCGAGCATGTGTGCCTGTGCTGCGGTGTCCGTGCCGATATGGCGCGCGGCAAAGCCCTGGAGGTCGACGACGCCCATTACTCGCCTACCAGCGCACTGTACTCGTCGAAGCTCAGCAGCTCCGGAAGCGCTGCGAAGCGCACCTTGATCAGCCAGCCCTCGCCGAACGGGTCGCTGTTGACGAGCTCGGGCGAGTCGACAACGGCCTGGTTCGCCTCGAGGATCTCGCCGTCGACGGGCGCGAAGAGCTCGCCGACCGACTTCGTCGACTCGATCTCGCCGACGACCTTGCCGCTCGCAATGCTGGAGCCCGCGGCGGGAAGGTCGACGAACACGACGTCACCGAGCTTCTCGGCGGCGTAGGCGGTGATGCCGACGGTCGCGACGTCACCGTCGACCTGCACCCATTCGTGCTCCGGGGTGTACTGGAGAGTGGTCTTGTCTGGCATTGTCATGCCTTTCGCTTGTAGAAGGGGAGAGAGACGACGGTCGCCGGAATTCGGGTGCCACGCACATCGATGAACAGCTCGGTGCCGAGGTCGGCGCTCTCGAGGGCGACGTATGCCATCGCGATCGGATGCCCGAGGGTCGGCGACAGGGCGCCGCTGGTGATGATTCCGACCTCGTTCTCGCCGTCGAAGACGGGGTAGTCCGCGCGGCCGGCGCGCTTGCCCTCGGCCGCGAGTCCGACGAGCACGCGGGCGCCGTCATCCGGTCCCGCTTCGATCGCGGCGCGGCCGACGAAGTCGCCCTCCTTCTTCAGGTTGACGACGCGGCCGAGGCCCGCCTGCGACGGAACGGTGTCGAGCGACAGCTCGTGGCCGTAGAGCGGCATGCCCGCCTCGAGGCGCAGCGTGTCGCGGCTCGCGAGCCCGGCGGGGACAAGGCCTGCGCCGGCGCCGGTCTCGAGCAGCGCATCCCACAGTGCTGGCGCCGCCTCCGGGTCGAGGTACAGCTCGTAGCCGTCTTCTCCCGTGTAGCCGGTGCGGGCGACGAGCATCGCGTGGTCCCCGTAGTGGCCGTGTGCGGAGCGGTAGTAGCCGAGCTCGCCGAGGACGTCCACGCGCACGCCGGGCACCTCGGTGAGGATCTCGAACGCGCGCGGACCCTGCACCGCGATGAGCGCGATGTCGTCGCTCTCGTCCTGCACCTCGCAGTCGAACGGCGAGCAGCGGTCGCGCAGCTCGGCCGCGACGGCCTCCCTGTTGGAGGCGTTCGCCACGACGAGGTAGCGGTCCTCGCCGGTGCGGTAGACCACGAGGTCGTCGACGATTCCACCCTCGCGAGACAGCAGCAGGCTGTACTTCGCCTGCCCGATCTCGATGGCCGAGAGCTTGCCGGCGAGGGCGTAGTCGAGGGCGTCGGATGCCTCCGGGCCGAGCACGAGGATCTCCCCCATGTGGGAGAGGTCGAACAGGCCGGCGGCGGTGCGCACCGCGTGGTGCTCGGCGAGATCGCTCGAATAGCGCACGGGCATCATCCAGCCGGCAAAGTCGGTGAAGCTCGCGCCAGCATCCAGATGGGCCTGGTGAAGGGGCGAGAAGCGTTCTTCGGTCACGAGTTCTCCATATCGTCGCGCGGGCGCGAAAGCAACTGTGGGAACTCCCCCTCTGTCATAGGCCTGAGAGCTTCGCGGTCGGCCCTTGCGGGTCTGCCACTTTCACCGTGGGCGAGCGAGAGTGGTGCCTCACGCTTCTTTTCAGAGTGGCCTGTTCGGTGCGGTACTCGTACCTGAGAGATTGGTGGGGAGAAATTGCTCCTTCGGTGTCCGCCGATGTTGTGGCGAACTCTCCCGCATCGCGTTGTGGGCCCGATGTTCGATTGTGGACCAATCCTACCGCGCCGAGGCGCCGCGCCGGATGCGGGATTGCGGGTCAGTCGCGGTGGTCGCGGAAGTACCGCACAGCCTGCCAGATCAGCACCGCAAGGGTCGTGAGTCCAATGGCCCCGAACACGAAGGGGGCCCACGGCGGGAAATCGGCGCCGGGGATGACGAACGCGGGCAGGGAGGTCATCGCCGCAGAAATCGTCATGCCCCCCATCGTGCACCCTGCAGCAGGCTCCGCCAACCGGCCCGGGCCTACAGTTCGGTGACCCGGCCCTCGACGACGCTCAAGTGTCGGTCGAGGCGCACGTTCGCGAGCATCCGCCGGTCGTGGGTGACGAGCAACAGGGTGCCGTCGTAGGCCTCGATGGCCTGCTCGAGCTGCTCGATCGCGGCGAGGTCGAGGTGGTTGGTCGGCTCGTCGAGCACGAGCAGGTTGACGCCGCGCGCCTGCAGCAGCGCGAGTCCGGCACGGGTGCGCTCCCCCGGCGACAGCTCGTCGACGCCGCGGCCCACGTGGTCCGCCTTGAGCGCGAACTTCGCGAGCAGCGTGCGAACCTCGCCCGGTGTGAGCTCGGGAACGAGTAGTTCGAAGCTCGCGGCGAGCGGATGCGGCCCGGACAGCAGCGCCCTGGCCTGGTCGATCTCGCCGATCGCCACACTCGTGCCGAGGCTCGCGGTTCCGGCATCCGGCTTCTGGCGACCGAGCAGGGCGCGCAGCAGCGTCGACTTGCCGGCTCCGTTCGCCCCGGTGATGCCGATGCGCTCGCCCGCCGCGACCTGCAGCGAGAGCGGTCCGAGGGTGAAGCCGCCCTGCCGGAAGACCGCATGGCTGAGGATCGAGACGACGGAGCTCGAGCGGGGAGCGGCGCCGATCGTGAATTCGAGCTGCCACTCCTTGCGCGGCTCGTCGACCTCCTCGAGCCGGGCGATGCGACTCTCCATCTGGCGCACCTTCTGCGCCTGCTTCTCACTCGACTCGGCGGAGGCCTTGCGCCGGATCTTGTCGTTGTCCGGGGCCCTCTTGATCGCGTTGCGCACACCCTGGCTCGACCACTCCCGCTGGGTGCGGGCGCGGCCGACGAGGTCGGCCTTCTTCTCGGCGAACTCGTCGTACTGCTCCCGCTTGTGCCGCCGGGCGGTCGCGCGCTCCTCGAGGTACGAGTCGTAGCCGCCGCCGAAGATGGTGTTGGACCCCTGGGCGAGGTCGAGGTCAAGCACCCGGGTGACGCAGCGGGCCAGGAACTCGCGGTCGTGGCTCACGAGCACGACACCGCCGCGGAGTCCGCGCACGAAGGCCTCGAGACGCTCGAGCCCGTCGAGGTCGAGGTCGTTGGTGGGCTCGTCGAGCAGCACGATGTCGAACCGCGAGAGCAGCAGGGCCGCGAGGCCCACCCGCGCGGCCTGCCCTCCGGAGAGCGAGGTCATGGGCGTATCGGAGCCGGCCGCGCCGAGGTCGAGCCCGAGGTCGGCGACCACGGCGGGAAGCCGGTCGTCGATGTCGGCCGCTCCGCTCGCAAGCCACCGTTCGAGGGCGCTCGAGTAGACGTCGGCCGGGTCGATGCCGCCGCTGGCCGGCTCGGCGAGGGCGGATGCCGCGGCATCCATCTCCCTCGTCGCCTCGGCGCATCCGGTGCGCCGGGCAATGTAGCCCGAGACGGTCTCTCCCGGGATGCGCTCGTGCTCCTGCGGGAGGGCCCCGACGAAGGCATCCGCTGGCGCGAGGCGCACGGTGCCGGACTGCGGCTCGTCGACACCGGCGAGGATCCGCAGCAGCGTCGACTTGCCCGAGCCGTTCACGCCGACGACACCCACGACGTCGCCCGGGGCGACCGTGAGATCGAGGGAGTCGAACAGGGTGCG
>JAJAZI010000272.1 GCA_026785785.1 Microbacteriaceae bacterium | reverse complement strand
GAATCGATGATCGCCAAGCACGAGAAGTTTGCGCGCGACGCGGCCGCCCAGGGCGCACAGATCATCTGCTTCCAGGAGCTGTTCTACGGGCCCTACTTCGGCATCATCGAGGATCCCAAGTACTACGAGTACGCCGAATCAATCCCCGGTCCCACCACGAGCCGATTCCAGGCGCTCGCGAAGGAACTCGGCATCGTCATCGTGCTCCCCATCTACGAAGAGGCCATGCCGGGCGTGTACTACAACACCGCCGTCGTGATCGACGCCGACGGCGAGAACCTCGGCAGCTACCGCAAGCACCACATCCCCAACCTCGACCGCTTCTGGGAGAAGTTCTACTTCCGCCCCGGCAACCTCGGCTACCCCGTCTTCGCCACCAAGGTCGGCAAGGTCGGCGTCTACATCTGCTATGACCGCCACTTCCCCGAGGGATGGCGGGAGCTCGGGCTGAACGGCGCCGAGATCGTATTCAACCCCTCGGCGACCAAGCCCGGACTGTCTAACCGCCTGTGGGAGCTGGAGCAGCCGGCCGCGGCGGCCGCGAACCAGTACTACATCGGTGCGAACAACCGGGTCGGCACCGAGACCGAGGAGTTCGGCGACAAGGCCGTGACTTTCTACGGGTCGAGCTACTTCGTCGACCCGCGAGGCAACTTCGTCGGCGACATCGCGAGCGAGGACCAGACCGAGATCGTCATCCGCGAACTCGACCTCGACCTCATCCGCGAGGTGCGCAACAACTGGCAGTTCTACCGGGACCGCCGCCCGGACTCCTACACCGCCACTGTCGCCCCATAACCGCCAGCTGCAAGGGAATAGTCATGACAACCACACTCATTCGTGGCGGAACCGTGGTCACCGCGACCGGCCGAAGCCGGGCCGACGTGCTCGTCGACGGCGAGACGATCGTCGCGGTGCTCGCGCCCGGCTCGGTCCTGCTCGGCACCGACCTCAGCCGCGCGGTGGACAGCGTGATCGACGCCACCGGCAAGTACGTGATCCCCGGCGGAATCGACGCGCACACCCACATGGAGTTGCCGTTCGGCGGCACCGCGGCATCCGACACCTTCGAGACCGGCACCAGGGCCGCCGCCTGGGGTGGGACCACGACGATCATCGACTTCGCCGTGCAGACCTACGGGCAGCGCGTCATGGACGGTCTCGCGACCTGGCATGAGAAGGCGCGCGGCAACTGTGCGATCGACTACGGCTTCCACCAGATCGTCGGCGACGTCAACGAGGACTCCCTGAACGCGCTCGAGGGGCTCGCGGACGAGGGCATCACGAGCTTCAAGATGTTCATGGCCTACCCCGGCGTGTTCTACAGCGACGACGCCCAGATCTTGCGCGCCATGCAGGGCGCGGCGCGCACCGGTCTGATGACGATGATGCACGCCGAGAACGGTCCCGCGATCGACGTGCTCGTCAGCCAGCTGCTCGCGCAGGGCAAGACCGATCCCTACTACCACGGCGTCGCCCGCGCCTGGCAGATGGAGGAGGAAGCCACCCACCGGGCGATCATGCTCGCGAACCTCACCGGCGCCCCGCTCTACGTCGTGCACGTGAGCGCCAAGCAGGCCGTCGAGCAGCTTGCCGCGGCGCGCGACGTCGGTCAGAACGTGTTCGGCGAGACCTGCCCGCAGTATCTCTACCTGTCGCTCGAGGAGCAGCTCGCCGCGCCCGGCTTCGAGGGTGCCAAGTGGGTGTGCTCGACCCCGCTCCGCTCGCGGGCCGAGGGGCACCAGGCGCACATGTGGCAGTCGCTGCGCACCAATGACATCCAGATGGTTTCCACCGACCACTGTCCGTTCTGCATGAAGGGCCAGAAGGATTTGGGGCTCGGTAACTTCTCGAAGATCCCCAACGGGATCGGCTCGGTCGAGCACCGCATGGACCTGCTCTACCAGGGCGTCGTCGACGGGCAGATCAGCCTCGAGCGGTGGGTCGAGATCACCTCGACCACCCCGGCGCGGATGTTCGGGCTCTACGGCAAGAAGGGCGTCATCGCCCCGGGGGCGGATGCCGACCTCGTCATCTACGACCCCAGCGGCCACACGAGCATCGGCTATGAGAAGACCCACCACATGAACATGGACCACAGTGCGTGGGAGGGCTTCGAGATCGACGGGCACGTCGACACCGTGCTGTCCCGCGGCAAGGTTGTCATCGACGATAACCAGTACCTCGGAGCCAAGGGTGACGGCCAATTCGTCAAGCGCGGCCTCAGCCAGTACCTGATCTAAGGAACACAGTGGATTTCGGAGCAGTACTTCAGACGACCCCGCCCGCCTCGCGCACCGTGCACCTCGCCAAGCTCGCGGAGCAGTACGGGTTCAGCCACGTGTGGACCTTCGACTCGCACCTGCTCTGGCAGGAGCCCTATGTGATCTACAGCCGCATCCTGGCCGAGACGAACCGCGTCATCGTCGGCCCGATGGTCACCAACCCTGCGACCCGCGACTGGACCGTCACGGCATCCGTCTATGCGACCCTCAACGAGATGTACGGCAACCGCACCGTCTGCGGCATCGGCCGGGGCGACTCCGCGGTGCGCGTCACGGGAGGCGCCCCGACCACGCTCAGGACGCTGCGCGAGTCG
>JAJAZI010000271.1 GCA_026785785.1 Microbacteriaceae bacterium | reverse complement strand
TGACGAGATGCCCGCGTTGTTGGCCGCGATCTTGGTCAGCGTGTTCTTCACCACGGCGTATGTTGCGTGCTCACTGATCGACGTCCGCAGCGTTTTCAGCTGGGCGACGGTGAGTCCGCGATACTCGGTGAGCAGGACAGCATTCGAGCTACGGAACTTCTCCGTGAGCTCGGCGACTGAAGCTTCCTTGTTCGCCATGGCACTCCTTTGATTGATTGTTTGCGCCACGACCGGGGCAGAGAATCAACAGGCTCAGCTCATGAAAAAAGCTCCGGCGCAAGCGCACGGAGCTGAAACCCTAGGGGAGACTTCTACACACACCTGCGCTGGCATTCGCTGAACGAATCTTCGATCGGGCCCCCTGTGATGGGCGCCGTGACAACCTGCGGTCTTTGGCTCCGTTAAGAATAGGGGATGCGGGCCCGATCGGCAAACCGGGCCCGCCGGAGCGTTAGACGTGGTTGCGCCAGGAGTGCGCCGGCTCATAGCCCAGCACCCGGCGGGCCTTCTCGATCGAGAGCATGGTCTCGTTCTCGCCGAGCTGCTTCGTGACCGGCACGCCGGGGAACACCTCGGCCGCGAGCTCGGCGCTCGACCGGGTCATCACCGTGTCGGCGTTGGCGATGATGTACGCGGCGAACCCCGGGATATTCTTCTCGAGCGCCTTCCGCACGGCCTGTGCCCCGTCTCGAGCGTCGATGTACCCCCACAGGTTCCACTTGCGGGCGAGCGCGTCCGCGTCGTAGGACCCGAAGGCTGCGTAGTCCTCGATGTGCATGACGTTGGAGAAGCGCAGCGCGGAGATGCTCAGCTCGGGATTCCAGCGCACGAGCTTCTGGGCGAGCTCCTCCTCGAGGTGCTTGGTGACCGCGTAGGTGCTCTCGGGCCGGGACTCGTACTCCTCGTCGACCGGGATGTACGGCGGCGGCACGTCGAACGGGATGCCGAGCAGCGTCTCGCTCGAGGCGTAGACGATCGTCGTGATGCCCGCCCGACGGGCCGCCTGGAACACGTTGTAGGTCGCGAGCATGTTGTTGTGGAAGGTCGCGGAATCGGGCAGGATGCCGCCGGCCGGCGCCGCCGCGAGGTGCACGACCGCGTCAAGCCCCGAGTGCCTGCTGTCGATGCCGAAGAACGCGTCGACGGTCTGCCCGTAGTCGGTGAAGTCGACTCGCGTGAACGTCTCGCTGCGCGGGCCCGCGAGGTCCAATTCCCCTACAGAGTGTCCCGCGGCACGCAGCTCTGTGACGACCACGCTCCCCAGTTTTCCGGCTGATCCGGTGACGGCGATCCTCATTCGGGCTCCTCTGGTGGATGACTGCAAGGTTCCATCCTCCCACCCGCCACGGGTCAGGGCGGCTACGGCTGCAGGCGCTCGCGCGTCCAGCCGCGTGCGCCGGCATCCGGTTCGCCCGTCGTCGTGAACCGGATGCGGTCGTGCAGCCGGGACGTGCGGCCCTGCCAGAACTCGATCTCCCGCGGCACCACGCGCACCCCGCCCCAGTGCTCCGGCCGTGGGATCTCGGTCCCCTCCGGGTAGCGCTCCTCGAGCTCCCGCACCCGGCGCTCGAGCTCGTCGCGCGAGTCGACCGGGCGGGACTGCTCGCTCGCGAGGGCGGCGATCCGCGCGCCGCGGGGGCGCCGGGCGAAGTAGGCGTCGCTCACCTCGGCCGAGGTCGGTGCGGCGGTGCCGAGCACACACACCTGCCGGTTGAGCGAGTACCAGGGAAACAGCAGCGAGACCGCGGGGTTCGCGGCGAGGGAGCGTCCCTTGCGCGACTCGTAGTTGGTGACGAATTCGAAGCCCTCCGCATCCAGCCCCTTGAGCAGCACCGTGCGGCTGCTCGGCCGCCCGTCGGCATCGACGGTGCCGAGCACCATCGCGTTGGGCTCGTAGACCCCGGCCTCCTCGGCCCGCGCAAGCCACGCGGCGAACTCGACGAGCGGATCGGGGTCGACGTCCGCTTCGGTCAGGCTCGTCGATCCGTAGTCGGTGTGCCGGGTGAGTGAATCCATCGCCATGCTCGCTTTCTGGCGACCCGTGCCGCCGGTGTCATTCTGCTCCGTCCGGCCGAGTGCCAGCCGAGGCCGGCTGCGATGCGAGGGGCAGCTCGACCGTGAAGACGGTGCGGCCGGGCACGGAGTCGAGCGACACTGTGCCGCCGTGGCCCTCCACGACCCCCCGCACGATCGCCAGGCCGAGTCCCGTGCTTCCGGCCGCCCGCGACCGGGACTCGTCGCCCCTCGTGAAGCGCTCGAACAGTGATGCCTGCCGCTCCGCGGGAATCCCGGGGCCGTTATCGGCGACGGTCAGGATGGCACTGTCGCGCGCCTCGAGGCCGACCGTGATCGCGGTGCCCGCCGGGGTGTGCACACGCGCATTGGCGAGCAGGTTCGCGACGACCTGGCGCAGGCGCGAATCGTCTCCACTGACGATCACTGGCACGTCGGGCAGGTCGAGTGCGAAGGCGTGGTCGAGGGCCGCGGCGTGCGCGTCGCTCACCGCGTCGAGCAAAATGCCCGACAGGTCCACCGGCCGGGTCTCGAGGTCGCGGCCCTCATCGAGACGAGCGAGCAGCAGGAGGTCCTCCACGAGGGAGGTCATGCGGATCGCCTCGGATTCGATCCGCTCCATCGACCTGGCGACGTCGGGGGGAAGTTCGTGGCCGCCGCGCCGGGTGAGCTCGGCATAGCCGCGGATCGAGGTGAGCGGGGTGCGCAGCTCGTGGCTCGCGTCGGCGACGAAGCGGCGCACTTTCCCCTCGCTCTCCTGCCGGGTGAGCAGGGCGGATGCCACGTGGTCGAGCATCCGGTTGATCGCGGCCCCGAGCCGCCCGACCTCCGTTCTCGTGTCGGTGTCGGCATCCGGCACACGCTCCACGAGGTCGACCTCCCCTTTCGCAAGCGGGAGCCTCGACACCCGAGCGGCAGTGTCCGCGACCCGGCCGAGGGGGCGCAGCGCAATTCTGACCACCGCGGAGCCGATCACGGCCGTTGCGGCGAGCGCGACCGCCGTGACGAGCGCGATGATGGACAGCAGCTGCAGGGTTGTTGCCCGCGATTCCGCGAGCGGCAGCCCGACCACGAGGCGTTCGCCTGCGGGCGTGGTCTCGGCGAGCACCCGGTACTCGCCCAGCTCGCCGAGGTCGACACTGGACGCCGTGCGCCCGCCCTCGACATCGAGCAGCATGTCCCGCTGGGCGGTTGTCAGCGGCGCGGCCGTGCCATCGTCGGCCACGTAGCCGGCGACGACGACGCTCCCCCGCGACTCGACGAGCACGATGGCGCCGGGACGGAGGGCATCCCGCGGGGACGGCGTGTACTCGCCGCGACCAGGACCCGACGGCCCGAGCAGGATGTCGGCGGCGGACCGCAGCTGCTCGTCGACCCTCACCGTGAGCGCCCGGCCGAGCGCAGCCGTGCTGACGGCGCCGACGACGATGCTGACGAGTGCGAGCAGCAACATGATGCCGATCACGAGCCGGCGCTGGAGCGACCAGGGCGCCCGCGAGCGGCCCGTCATCGGACCGGCTTGATGAGGTAGCCGACGCCGCGCACCGTGTGGATCATCGGCTCCCGATCGCCGTCGACCTTCTTGCGCAGGTAGGAGATATAAAGCTCGACGATGCTCGACCGCCCGCCGAAGTCGTAGCTCCAGACCCGGTCAAGGATCTGTGTCTTGCTCATCACCCGTCGGGGGTTCCGCATGAGGAAGCGCAACAGCTCGAACTCGGTCGCCGTGAGCTCGATCGCGTGGCCGCCCCGCTGCACCTCGTAGCTCTCCTCGTCGAGGGTGAGGTCTCCCACCCGCAGGACCGGATCGCTCAGGTCGGCCGCGAGCACGGTGGACCGGCGGATGAGCCCGCGCAGCCTGGCGACGAGTTCCTCGAGGCTGAACGGCTTGGTGACGTAGTCGTCGCCGCCGGCGGTGAGCCCCTGGATGCGGTCGTCGAGGGAGTCCTTCGCGGTCAGGAACAGTATCGGCATGTCTCGGCCGTCGGCCCGGAGCCGGCGCAGCACGCTGAGGCCGTCGATGTCCGGCATCATGACGTCGAGCACGACGACGTCAGGCGTGAACTCGCGGATGAGGGCGATGGCGGCGGCGCCGCCGGACGCCGCGCGAACGTCCCAGCCCTCGTAGCGCAGCGCCATCGTGAGCAGGTCGGTGAGGGAGGCCTCGTCATCGACGACCACCGCGCGCACGGGTGAGCCGTCGGCGCGGCGCAGCAGAACTCTCGCGGGTGCAGTGTCGGTCACGACTCCTACTATCCCGGGTTTCATCGGAGAAACCTATGAATGCGCTCGGTGCACGCTGTGCAACGGCGATGCCGAATGTCACTGTCCTTTGCGGTTCCGGCCGCGAGACGGGCATCGAGGCTGTGCACGACGTGTGAGCAGGCTCAGGGTGCGGCGAGCCAGTCCAGCGCCGCACCCAGGTCGGACTCGTCGATGCCGTGACCGCCGGCGCGCACCACGTGGCGGGCCTCGGCGCCGCGTTCGGCGAGAACCGCGACGACACGTTTCGCGCTCGCGAGTGGCGCGAACGGGTCGGAGTCTCCGTTCAGCAGGAGCACCCTGCTCCCCGAGAGGTCGGTGTCGACCTCCCGGTCGGGGAGCGGGTTCATGCCCGAGAAGGCGATGACCCGGTCGATCGACTGCGGATGCAGCAGGGCCGTGGCGAGGGCGATGTTCGCGCCGTTCGAGAAGCCGATGGCGATGAGCCGCCGGTCGCCCAGCCCGTAGGCGGCGCGCGCCTCGGCGATGAACGCGGCGAGCTCGCCCGACCGGCGCACGACGTCATCGACGTCGAACTGGCCTTCGGCGAACCGGTGGAACCAGCGCAGCATCCCTCTCTCCTGCACCGGTCCGCGCGGCGCGAGCACCGCGGCCGACGGGTCGAGTGACTTCGCTAACGCAGCGAAGTCGTGCTCGTTCCCGCCCGTGCCGTGGAGCATCAGCAGCACCGGCGAACCCGGGGACCCCTCGCGGTAGAGGTGAGGCCACGCCGGTGCCGGGGCGGTCATCGGGTGCGCTCCTCGAGCTGCGGGTTGTTCTCGGCGGGCAGTTCGATCTTCGCGACGGCGTTCTCGATCGCGTCGCGGCTCGGCTCAAGCCACGGCGGGAGCTTGAGTGAGCGGCCGAGCTCGAGCAGCGGCTCGTCGATCTCGAAACCGGGGGTGTCCGTGGCGATCTCGAAGAGCACCCCGCCCGGCTCCCGGAAGTAGATCGAGGTGAAGTACTGGCGGTCGAGAATCGCCGTCACCTGGTGACCGCGATCGACGAGCTCGCGACGCCACAGCTCCTGGGTCGCCTGGTCCGGAACCCGGAACGCGATGTGGTGCACGGTGCCTCCCGCCGCCAGCCCCCGCGGACCGGTGGGGTCTGCCACGACGTCGACAATGTTGCCGGCTCCCCCGTCGCCGGCCTCGAGCCGGGTGCGGTTTCCGCGCTCGCTCACAATGCGCAGCCCGAGGTCGTCGGTCAACAGGCTCACGGTCTTCGCGGGGTCGCCCACGGTAAGCACCGAGGAGTGCTGCCCGCGCACGGCGTAGTCGGCGGGCACCGAGGCGGAGTCCCACGGGTCGCGCGGGTCGGAGACCGAGGAGGCGACGAGGTCGATCTGCAGGCCGTCCGGGTCCCGCAGCGACAGACGCTCCTCGTCGCCGGATTCGGAGGTCACCGTCGACTCGACGCCGACGCTGGCGAAGTGGTCCTTCCACCAGCCGAGGGTGCCCGCCGGAACCGAGAAGGCCGTCGAGGTCGACTGGCCGCGGCCGACGCGGCCGTCGGGCACCCCAACCCAGGGGAAGAAGGTGATGAGCGATCCCGGGCGCCCCGCGGTGTCGCCGTAGTAGAGGTGGTATGTCCCCGGATCCTCGAAATTCACCGTCTTCTTCACGAGCCGCAGCCCGAGTCCGGTCACGTAGAAATCGATGTTGCGCTGCGGCTCGCCAGCGATCGCCGTCACATGATGCAGCCCCGATGTGTTCACACCCATCGTCTGTGCCCTCCGTACTCGATTGTATCCATGCGAACGCATAGTCATGGGCAAGTATTCCCGAAAGCCCGCCCCCGCTCGAGGCCGTCGTCGGGGAGAATGGCGAGGTGACGTTCGTGCAGCCGATGCTCTCCCTCTGGGACGAGCCGCCCCCCGACCATCGGAACCGGCTGGTGGCGCGATCGAGCGACCGCGTCGCGTGGCTGCGGGCCAGGAGCAAAGGGATCACGGCGACGGATGCCGCCCGACTGTCCGGCATCCGCTCCGTGCAGGCCATCGCCCTCGAGAAGGTGCACGGCTCGGGTTTCGGCGGCAACGCCTATACCGACCACGGCCGGGCCCGCGAACCCGAGATCGCCCGCTGGGTGGACGGCGAGTTCGGCATCTCACCGAGCGACGGGCTGTTCCACGCCAACGGCGAGAGGCAGCACCTGGCGACGCCGGACGGGCTCGGCCGCTCCGCCGGCGGCGACCTGGTGCTCGCCGAGATCAAGACGACGAAGTCGGCGTGGCAGTCGATCCCGCGGTCGTACCTGCGTCAGATCTGGTGGCAGCAGTACGTGCTGGGCGCCGAGCGCACCCTGCTCGTCTGGGAGCAGCACCTCGACTTCGTTCCGGTGAACGTCACGCCGGAGTGCCGCTGGATCGAACGCGACGAGAACGAGATCCACTCGCTCGTGCAGCTGGCGAATCTGGTGCTCGATGTGCTCCCGCCTCAGCGCTGACGTCGGCCGGCCACGAGCGAAACGGTCATAGTTAGCATTCATTTGATCCCCCTGTAACAGTTTCGACTCACGGGCCGGGTTGACTGGTGTTCTCGAGGCGGGGAGGCCATTCGAATGACCACGATGCGAGCCATGGTGATCCACAGGACCGGCGCACCGCGGGAGCTGGTCGCATCGGAGATACCGATCCCGCTGTGGGTCAACTCCGAGGTGCTCGTTCGCGTGCTGGCCGCCGGCATCAATCCGATCGACGCGAAAACCCGCTCCGGCGGCGGGGTCGCCGCGGCGATCGGCGCGTACCCCGCGGTGCTCGGCCGCGACTTCAGCGGTGTCGTCGTCGAGAGCCCGTTCGAGGCCCACACGCTCCAGCCCGGCATGGAGGTGTTCGGCATGACGAGCTTTCCGCGCTCCGCCGGAAGCTACGCCGAATACGTAGCCGTCTCCTCACTCAGCGTGACGCGCAAGCCGGCGAGCCTGTCCCATGTCGAGGCGGCCGGGGTTCCCCTCGCCGCCCTCACAGCGTGGGGAATGGTCGTCGATGTTGCACAGGCGCACGAGGGCCAGCGGATGCTCATCCACGCCGGCGCCGGCGGCGTCGGTCACTTCGCCGTGCAGTTCGCGCGGTACTTCGGCGCCCACGTCATCGCGACGGGATCGACGCGCAACCTCGGCTGGCTCGGCGAGCTCGGCGCGAGCCAGGTCCTCGACTACACGGCCTCGCGGTTCGAGGAGGGCCTCGACAAGGTCGACGCCGTGATCGACCTCATCGGCAACGTGCACGAGAAGACCGGCACACGGTCAGTGGCCGCGCTGCGCCGCGGCGGCCTGCTCGTGAACGCCCCGACCGGCAGCTGGCCGACGATGCGGGCGGATGCTGCTGCCGCGGGCATCCGGGCGACGGGCTACAAGGTCGCGCCCGACGGCGCGACCCTCGCGATCATCGCGCGGCTGCTCGAATCCGGCGACATCCGGGTGCACCTCGACGACGTTTTCGACCTCGGCGAGGCGGCGGCGGCCCACACCAAGCTCGAGACCGGGCACACCCGCGGCAAGATCGTGCTCAGGGTCGGCGAGGCGTAGGCCAGGACTCAAAGCGGAGCTCGCGCACGAAGTCGTCCTCCCAGCGATTGCCGACGAGGAAGCGCTTGGTGCCCACGAGCACGAATCCGCTCTTCTCGTAGAACGCGTTCGCCCGCTCGTTGAGCTGGTTGACGCCGAGCCAGACGCCTCGAACACCGCGCCGCAGGGCGCGCCGGAGCGAGGCCTCGGTCAGGCGCGCGGCGATCCCGCTGCCGTGGTGCCCGACGTGCACATAGAGCTTGCTCAGTTCGACCGTCGGGCGAACCGTGATCACCGCCGACACGTCGGGGTCCTCCGGCTCGCCGAAGATCAGCATCGTGTACCCGGCGGCACGACCGTCGACCTCGGCGAGCAGCAGTTCCCGGTGCGGGTCGGCGAGGTAGCCCGTCATCGCCTCGCGGGAGAGATGGGTCGCCACGAAGGCGTCCATGTCTCGCCGCAGGGTTCCGGGAGGGCAGGCGAGGGGAAACGTCGCCGCCGCGAGCTCGTGCAGCGCGACGGCATCCGCGGGCCTGCCTTGGCGTACCACGACGCCCTCGGTGGCAGAGGACGCGGTTGTGGGCATAGTCGATTCTGTCGCACCGGCGTCCGTCGCCCCTAATGTGTAGGGCGGGAAAGACGAAAAAGAGGCCCGCGCGCGCGGGCCTCTTCTCGGGTCGCTCGTGCTGAGCGGATGCTGATTGCTACAGGACGTTGACGTCCAGCGGGATTCCGGGGCCGAACGTGGTCGACACCGTGCCCTTCTGGATGTAACGGCCCTTCGAGCTCGAGGGCTTGGCCCGCGAGATCTCGTCGAGCGCCGCCTTGATGTTCTCTTCGAGCTGCACCTGGTCGAACCCGGACTTGCCGACGATGAAGTGCACGTTGCTGTGCTTGTCGACGCGGAACTCGATCTTTCCACCCTTGATCTCGGTCACGGCTTTGGCCGGGTCCGGGGTCACGGTGCCGGTCTTCGGGTTCGGCATGAGGCCGCGGGGCCCCAGGACCTTACCGAGACGACCGACCTTGCCCATCAGCTCCGGCGTCGAAACGGCGGAGTCGAAGGAGGTGTAACCGGCGGCGACCTTCTCGATGAGCTCGTCCCCACCGACCTCGTCGGCGCCGGCGGCGAGAGCTGCCTCGGCGGCCGGTCCCGTCGCGAACACGATGACGCGGGCGATCTTGCCGGTTCCGTGGGGAAGGTTGACGGTGCCACGAACCATCTGGTCGGCCTTGCGCGGGTCGACCCCGAGCTTGAGCGCGACCTCGACGGTCGAGTTGAACTTGGCGGAGCCGGTCTCGCGGGCGACCGCGACGGCCTCAGAAGGCGTGTAGAAACGGCCTTCTTCGATCTTCTCTGCTGCGGCGCGGTAGGCCTTGGATTTCGTAGCCATTATGCGTCCACCGTGATCCCCATCGAGCGGGCGGTGCCGGCGATGATCTTCGAAGCTGCTTCAATGTCGTTGGCGTTGAGGTCGGCCATCTTGACCTCCGCGATCTCGCGAACCTGCTCCTTGGTGAGCTTTGCAACCTTGACGGTGTGCGGGGTTCCCGATCCCTTCGCCTCTCCGGCGGCCTTCTTGATGAGCTCGGCTGCTGGCGGGGTCTTCAGGATGAACGTGAACGAGCGGTCCTCGTAGACCGTGATTTCGACGGGGATGACGTTGCCGCGCTGGGCCTCGGTCGCCGCGTTGTACGCCTTGCAGAACTCCATGATGTTGACGCCGTGCTGTCCCAGCGCCGGCCCGATGGGCGGTGCGGGGTTGGCTGCGCCAGCTTTGATCTGAAGCTTGATCAGACCAGTGACTTTCTTTCTCGATGCCATTGTTTCTCTCTTTCGTTGTCGAGCATCCGAAACCCGGATGCTCTCCCGCTGCCCGGTAGGTCCGGTTGCGGTGGTCTGCGTGTCGTGTCTAGAGCTTGGTGACCTGGTCGAAGCTGAGCTCGACCGGTGTCTCGCGCTCGAAGAGCGACACGAGCACGGTGAGCTTGCCGCTCTCCGGCTTGATCTCGCTGATCGATCCGGGAAGACCCGCGAACGAGCCCTCCTTGATCGTGATGGTCTCGCCAAGCTCGAAGTCGACTTCCTGCGGGATCGAGCGCGCGGTGGTCTTGCCACCCTTCGCGCCGGCCTTCGCGGGCGCCTCGACGATCTGCACAAGGCTCTTGAGCATCGAGAAGGCCTCTTCGAAGCGAAGCGGGGTGGGGTTGTGCGAGTTGCCGACGAAGCCCGTGACGCCGGGCGTGTGGCGCACGACGGACCAGGAGTCCTCGTTGAGGTCCATGCGGACGAGAACGTATCCGGGGATCCGCACGCGGTTGACGAGCTTGCGCTGGCCGTTCTTGATCTCGACGACATCTTCCATCGGCACCTCGACCTGGAAGACGTACTCCTCCATCGACATGCTGACCTTGCGGTTCTCGATGTTCTGCTTGACGCGCTTCTCGAACCCGGCGTAGGAGTGGATGACGTACCACTTGCCTGGCGCGAACTTCAGCTCGGCGCGGAAGGCCTCATAGGGATCAAC
>JAJAZI010000270.1 GCA_026785785.1 Microbacteriaceae bacterium | reverse complement strand
CTGCTCGCGGATGATCTGCTGGTAGTCCCACACCGTGTTGAAGATCTCGCCGATCGCGAGCGGCGTGGTGGTGTGCTGCCGAACCAGGCGCAACGCCTCCGGGTTCTCCGCCGGGGTGCAGTCCTCAAGCCAGAACAGGTCGTACGGCTCCAGCGACTTGCCCAGCTGCGCCGCCTGGATCGGGGTCATCCGGTGATGCCCATCATGCAGCAGCGGAACCTCCGGACCGAACTCGTTGCGCACCGCCTCGAACACCGTGGGAACGTGGCGCACATAGCTGCGAGTGTCCCAGTCCTCCTCCGCCGGGAATGCACCCCGCTGGGCCGGCTCGTGATCGTAGCGAACTCCCGTGTTGGCCTCGAAAGTCGCGTTGGAGGCGATCCCGTAGATTGACTTCAACCCCGGCACTCCGGTCTGGATGCGGATCGCCTTGTAGCCCTTCTCCTGGTGCTCGCGCACGCTGTCGAACAGCTCCTCGTTGGACTTGCCCGACGCGTGCCCGTAGGCCAGGAGGCCCGTGCGGGATGCCCCGCCGAGCAGCTGGTACAACGGCATCCCGGCGGCCTTCGCCTTGATGTCCCAGAGCGCAACATCCACCGCCGCGATCGCCGCCATCGTCACCGGACCACGACGCCAATACGCACTCCGGTACAGGAACTGCCAGGTGTCCTCGATGTTGTGGGCGTCACGCCCGATCAGCAGCGGGGCGACATGCTCCGTGAGATACGCCACGACCGCGAGCTCGCGGCCATTGAGGGTGCCGTCGCCCAGCCCGGTGATCCCGTCGGAGGTCGTGAGCTTCAGCGTCACGAAGTTGCGGTCGGGGCTGGTGACGATGACTTCGGCCTTATCGATTTTCATGAGGAGTGTGCCCTTTTCGGTGCTCTATCGGTGTCTAGCGGATGGCGGAACCGGCGGCCCCGGCGAGCAACGCGAGCTCGTCTCGGGTGGGGAGCGACTCCCAGTCGCCGGCGGCGCTCACGGCGAAGGCGCCGAGCACCGCACCTCGTTCGAGACGTTGCTCGAGGCCCAAGCCGTCGAGACGTGCCGAGAGGTAGCCGGCCGTGAACGCGTCGCCCGCACCGATCGTGTCGACAACCGGCACAACGTGCGCCGGAACGGATACCTCGACGCCTGCCATCCACGCGGTTGCGCCGAGCGCCCCGCGCTTCACGACGACCTCGGCGACACCGGCATCGAGGAGCTCTCCCACGGCAGTCGAGTCACCCCCCGTCGCGACGAGGGACAGTTCGTCGTCGGAGGCGAACACGAGCTGCGCCGTGCGCGCGATCGGCGCGAGTACCCCGGCGGCCGCATCCCTCCCCCACAGCTTCGCGCGGTAGTTGACGTCGAACGACACGGCAATCCCCCGGTCCCGTGCCGCGTCGACGGCCCAGCGCGTCGCCGCCGCGGCGGTCGGCGACAACGCGGGGGTGATTCCGGTCACGTGCATCACCGACGGGGCCCGGTCGAAGAGGCGCCGCAGATCGCCAGCATCGAGCGCCGACCCGGCCGACCCTGCGCGGTAGTAGGCAACACGTGATATGTCCGCGATCCTCTTCTCGATGAGGAGAAGGCCGGTGGGCCGGTCGGAGTCACGGGCGACGAGGCGCGTGTCCACGCCCTCTGCGCGGAGGGTTCGGAGCGCGAAGTCGCCCACCTGATCCGCCCCGAGCCGCCCAGCCCAGCACACCGAATGGCCGAGGCGAGCGAGGCCGATCGCCACGTTGGACTCCGCGCCACCGAGCGTCATCGACATCGCACCGCCCAAGCGGATCAGGCCGGCGGCACGCAGCGATCCCATCGTCTCGCCGAACGTGACAACATCGATGCCAGACACGCTCAGCCCTCAACCCAGGGAGCCGCGGCCTCACGGAAGCGCCGCGCCCGGTCGCGGAGTTCGGTCAGGCTCCCGCCGGCCGCGGCATCACCGAGAAGCGGGCTGCCGAGCCCGACGGCGATGGCCCCAACCTCGAAGTACTCGCCCATCTGCTTCACCCCAACCCCGCCCACGGCGACGAAAGGAATGCGCGGCAGCGGGTCCCGCAGGGCCTTGAGATAAGGCGGGCCGCCGATTGACGCGGGGAACAGCTTGATCGCCGCCGCACCCTGCACCATCGCGCTCACACATTCGGTGGGGGTGAGCGCGCCCGCAACGACCGGGAAGCCGAGGCGGGCCGACTCGGCGACACTCGGCGCAACGGCGGGCGTGACCGCAAACGATCCGCCCGCGTCGCGCACCCGCTTCACGTCGTCGATGCTCAGCACGGTTCCGGCGCCGATCCTGGCGCCCTCCGGCGCCTCACGGACGACTCGCGCGATGACCTCGACGGCGTTCGCTGTGTTGAGCGATATCTCGAGCAGGTGAAAGCCTTCGTCGAGAAGCGCGAGCGCCGCGGCAACCGAGGCCTCGGCATCCTCTCCACGGATGATGGCCAGCAACCGGGTCTTCGTGAGCAGGTCAACAAATTCGGTGGACATGGCGCTCCCTACCATTCTGCGAATGAGCCGTCGGGGTGGCGCCAGACGGGCGTGCGCCAGCTGTTGCCGAGGCGGTCGGCCTCCCTCACCGCTCCCTCGTCGACGGTGATGCCGAGCCCGGGCCCGGTGAGAAGCTCGAAGTTTCCGTCGACGAACTTGAGCGGCTCGGTGTCGACGACGTAGTCGAGCACCTCTGCCCCTGTGTTGTAGTGGATGCCAATGCTCTGCTCCTGGATCAGGAAATTGGGGGTCGCGAATCCCACCTGCAGGCAGGCGGCAAGGGCGATCGGGCCGAGCGGGCAATGCGGGGCGAGTTGAACGTCGAATACCTCGGCCATCGCTGCGATTCGGCGCACCTCGGAGATGCCGCCCGCGTGCGAGAGGTCGGGTTGGGCTACCGCGATGCCGGCCTGCAGCACCGGGAGGAAGTCCTGCCGGTTGTAGAGGCGCTCGCCTGTCGCCACCGGGATCGTCGTCGAGCGCGCGAACTCGCCAATGAGATGCGAGTTCTCGGGCACGACGGGCTCTTCGAGGAAGAACGGGTGGAACTCCTCGAGCAGCGGCGCGACCCGACGCGCGTTCGCCAGGGTGAACCTCCCGTGGAAGTCCACCGCGACGTCGCGGTCCGGCCCGAGAACCGCCCGGGCTGCCGCGACGCGATTCACGACACCGTCGAGTTCGCGCACGCTGCCGATGCGGCTCATCTTGCCGCTCGCGTTCATCTTCACGGCGGTGAGGCCCACCGCCAGCTGCGCCGCGATGTGATCGCCCACCTCCATCGGGTCGTCGCCGCCGACCCAGCCGTAGGCGCGGATGCGGTCGCGCACGGCGCCGCCGAGCAGCCGGTGCACCGGAACCCCCAGGCTCTTGCCCGCGATGTCCCACAGGGCCTGGTCGATGCCGGACACCGCGCTCGCGAGCACCGCGCCTCCCCGGTAGAAGCCACCCTTGGTGAGCACCTGCCAGTGGTCCTCGATGCGCGACGGGTCGCGGCCGACGAGGTAGCCGGCGAACTGCTCGATCGCGGTTCGCACGATGTCGGAGTTGCCCTCGAGCGAACCCTCGCCCCACCCGACAATGCCCGCGTCGGTCTCGATGCGCACGAAGAGCCAGCGGGGCGCGACGGCGAAGGTCTCGACGCGGCTAATCAGCATGATGCGCCCCCTCGGTCCGGCCGGCGAGTACGCCGTGGGTGTCGAGAGCGTCCACCGCGACGCCGACGATGCTGGCCGGTGGCTGGCTGATGTCGACGATCACCCCCAGCTCGTCCGCGCCGAGCGGCTCGAGCGTGTCGTACTGCGACTGCAGGAGCGCGGGAGGCATGTATTCGTGCTGGCGGGCGCTGATGCGCGCCGCCACGAGTTCGATCGGCCCCTCGGGATCGACGACGAACAGCGCGGGGGCGCTTTCTCGCAGCAGGTCGCGGTAGCTGCGCTTGAGCGCAGAGCACGCCACAACCACCCCCGGCTCGCTTCCCTCGGCGAGCACACGGCCGACTTCACGCAGCCACGGAATGCGCTCGACATCGGTCAGCGCGCGTCCCGCAGCCATGATCGCGATGTTCTCCGGTGAGTGAAGACGGTCGCCGTCGATGAACAGCAGGTCGAGCCTGTCGGCGAGAAGCTGGCCGATGGTCGACTTGCCCGACCCCTGCACTCCCATCACAACGATGGGAGGTGTGGTTGTGCGCATTGGTGCTATCCCTTAGTCGCTCCGGCCGTGAG
>JAJAZI010000269.1 GCA_026785785.1 Microbacteriaceae bacterium | reverse complement strand
TTTCGACACAGTCGCTACGCGACCTGCTCAACCAGCAGGATCCGCTGCGCGACCTGCTCAACCAGCAGAACACACTGAGCGACCTACTCAACCAGCAGGACGCGTCCAACCGACACGAAGCGCTGTGCGCCCCGCACAGGCGAGACGACCACGCCGTCGCGCTAGGTTGCTTCGGAGTCGAACTGCGCCGGCTGTGCCGCCTTCAGCTGTCGCTGGCGCCTCGCGTAGGCAGACTCCGCCGGCGGACGCACCTTGACCGGCTCCGGCTCATCGACGAGCGCTTCGCGGATGATGCGGCGCGGGTCGTACTGCCGCGGGTCGAGCTTCTTCCAGTCGACCTCGTCGAAGTCCGGCCCCATCTCCTCGCGCATGCGGTCCTTGGCCCCATCGGCCATCTTGCGCAGCGAGCGAATGAGACGCGCGAACTGGGCCGCATAGTGCGGGAGGCGCTCCGGACCGAGGAGGAATACAGCGACGACAATCAGGATCAGCAGCTTGTCGATCGTCAATCCGAACATGCGTTCAGACTATCGGCGGATCGCTGAAGCCTGCCCGTACGCTTGAGATGACCAAGGAGACCTACGTGTCAGACAAAGACTCGAACTGGCGTTTCGCCGAAGAACTCGTGAGTGAGAGCGCGGATATCGCCAGTGCGCGACTGCACTCGATCGAACTCGGAGTCGATGCGGTGTCGCCCGCCGTCGGTGCCCAGATTGCCGTCATCGCGGCCGCGACGAACCCGACGAGCATGATCGAGGTCGGCACCGGAGTGGGCGTCAGCGGCCTGTGGCTTTTCGCGGGAGCGCCCAGCGCGATGCTGACGTCGATCGACATCGAGGCCGAGCACCAGCAGGAGGCGCGCAAGACGTTCCTGGAGGCGGGCATCCCCGGCAACCGGGTTCGACTCATCACCGGTCGCGCACTCGACGTGCTCCCGCGGATGAACGAGGGATCCTACGACATCGTCTTGATCGATGCCGATCCCGGCTCCGTCATCGAATACGTCGAGCATGGGCTGCGCCTGGTGCGTGCCGGCGGCACAGTGCTCGTGACCCACGCCCTCTGGCGTGGACGCGTGGCCGATCCCGCGAAACGTGACGACACAACGGTCGGGTATCGCACACTCCTGAAGGAGATCGCGGGATCGGACGCCGTGATCAGTGCACTGTCCCCAGTCGGAGACGGGCTGCTGCAGCTGACCAAGCGGGGCGACTAGCCCGGCGGCTACTTGGCCGCCGCAACGACTCCAGCGAGCGCGTCGTGCAATTCCATGGCCTCGGCATCATTCACCGAAACGACGAGGCGTCCCCCACCCTCAAGCGGGACGCGCACGATAATGAGGCGCCCCTCCTTAACAGCCTCCATTGGTCCGTCTCCGGTCCTCGGCTTCATGGCTGCCATGATGGATCCCCTTTCGTAGAATATGTTCCATTATCTCGTATGAACCGCTGAACCCGAAAACGAGGCCGGTCCACACGAGTTGACCGAGCGCCTCGAGGGCAAAGCGCGCTTAGGAGCCAGCCAGCCAGGCTCGCAGGCCCCGCTCGCAGTCCTCGATCTGGTCGAGGGCGACCCTCTCGTCGTCGGCGTGCGCCTTGAGCGGATCGCCGGGCCCATAGTTCACGGCCGGCATCCCGAGCGCCGAGAAGCGTGCGACGTCCGTCCAGCCGTACTTGGGTTTCGCCTCGCCGCCGACGGCCGCGAGGAAGTGCTGCGCGAGCGGGTCGGTGAGCCCGGGCGTCGCCCCCTCGGCGAGGTCGACGATCGTCACCTCGAACCCGTCGAAGATCTCGCGCACGTGGGCCTCGGCCTCTACACCGCTGCGACTCGGCGCGAACCGGTAGTTCACGTGCACCATGCACTCGTCGGGGATGACGTTGCCGGCAATGCCGCCGGTGACCCCCACCGCGTTCAGACCCTCGCGGTAGACGAGGCCCTCCACCTCGACCTCGCGCGGCACGTAGCCGGCAAGCGTCGTGAAGATCGGCGCCGCGTCGTGGATGGCGTTGCGGCCGACCCACGCCCGGGCGGAGTGGGCGCGCAGGCCGAACGTGCGGATCTCGGCGCGCAGGTTGCCGTTGCAGCCGCCCTCGATCTGCGAATTGGTCGGCTCCCCGAGAATCGCGAAGTCGCCCTCGAGCAGCTCTGGATGCTCGCGCGCGAGGCGTCCGAGCCCGTTGAGCGACTCCGACACCTCCTCGTGGTCGTACCAGATCCAGGTGACGTCGACGATGGGCGCGGTGAGCTCGGCGGCGAGTTTCAGCTGCACGGCGACGCCGGCCTTCATGTCGACGGTGCCCCTGCCCCACAGGTAGTCGCGGCCGTCAGTGGTCTCGTACCTCGTGGGCAGGTTGTTGTTGAGCGGCACGGTGTCGATGTGACCGGCGATCACGACGCGGCGGTCGCGGCCGAGATTGGTGCGCGCGACGAGCGCATCACCGTTGCGGAACAGCTCGAGGTGGTCGAGCCCGGCGAGGCTCGCCTCGATGGCATCCGTCACGTTCTTCTCGTTGCCGGAGACGGATTCGATGTCGCAGAGTTGCCGGGTCAGGTCAATTGATGATGCCGAGAGGTCGAGTACGGGAATCGTCGGATCGGCTAAACGCATGTGGGCGAGTTTACCTTGAGCGGCTATCGGTAACCTTGGGGCATGACTGAACGTGCGGCCTGGGGCTACGGACTTGCGACCATCTCGAACGACGGGACGCTGCTCGACACGTGGTTCCCGTCCCCCGCCCTCGGCACCGTTCCGGCGGGCCGGGACCGGCACATCGCACCCGCCGCGCTCGAGGCGCTGCTCGGCGGCGACGACCGCCGCGCCGCCCACGTGGACTTCATCACGGTGGAGATCGATCTGGATGCCGCTCCGGTATCCACCCCCGACGCCTACCTTCGCCTGCACCTGCTCAGCCACCTGCTCGTCGCGCCGAACACCATCAACCTCGACGGCATCTTCGGCCACCTACCGGTAGTCGCGTGGACGACCGCCGGTCCCATGCACCCCGACGACTACGCCCGCCTGCGGCCGTCGCTGCAGCGCCACGGCATCTCGATCACCGGCCTGGACCGCTTCCCCCGACTGCTCGACTACCTCGTGCCGGACCGGGTGCGTATCGCCGACGCGTCGCGCGTGCGCCTTGGGGCCTACCTCAGCCCCGGCACGACCGTGATGCACGAGGGCTTCGTCAACTTCAACGCCGGCACGCTCGGCTCGTCGATGGTGGAGGGCCGCATCTCCCAGGGCGTTGTCGTCGGCGCCGGATCGGATGTCGGCGGCGGCGCGTCGATCATGGGAACCCTCAGTGGCGGCGGAACCCAGCGGGTCTTCGTCGGCGAGCGCGCCCTGCTCGGGGCGAACTCCGGCATCGGCATCTCCATCGGCGACGACAGCGTTGTCGAGGCGGGCCTCTATGTCACCGCGGGTACCAAGGTGTCGCTCGTCGGCTCCGGCGCGGATCAGACGGTGAAGGCCGTCGAGCTGAGCGGGATGCCCGGGCTCCTGTTCCGTCGCAACTCCGCCACCGGGGCCGTCGAGGCCCTCGCCCGCTCCGGCCGCGGGATCGAGCTCAACGCGGCGCTGCACGCCTGAGGCCGGCCCCAGAGCACGGACGAGAACGGACGAGCACGCCCAGACCGACCCCGCGCCCCGTCTGAGACCGCTGCGCCGGAAGGAACGGTCGAACGCGGCACGCGTGCAGCTTGGCGGCGTACGCTCGTGTGTCATGGATCGGCGGCGGATGCGTGTTCTCGCGACCGTCGTCGTGCTTGGTCTGGCGGGCGGTTCAGCCGCGATCGCCGGGGCGGGCAACGACTTCTCCGAGCCCGAGGCTCCCGAAGCAAGGACCGCCCACTCGGCCGTGTCGACGAATGTGTGGCCGGGGCGGTCCTCGGCGAACGGCCGACTCGGCCCCGACTACATCACCGAGGTCGACGCCGTCGCCCACACCGCGGTGCTGGAGCCCGAGTCGGCGATCGCTGTCGCGAACCTCACCGTGCGGCCGGGACAGTACGTCGTGCGGTACGCCTTCGAGGCACGCATCGACAGTGCCTGGCAGCCGGTCGAACTGCGCTGCGGCGTCGTCGATGGCAATGGCACGAAGGTGTTCCTGTTCGACGATCCGGAGCCGATTCGCGCGGGGCAGGGCTGGGCCAGCTATCGGGCCGAGACGACCTTCAGCCTTCCCGACATCACCCTGGGGCTGCGGTGCTTGCCCTCGACGACCGGCTTCAGCTCGGCATCCTTCCGCAACGTGAGCCTGTCGGTCACCACGATCCCGTATTGACGCCCAGCTGGCACGGCCTATTCGAGATGCTCAGCCGATTGCGGGCGACTGCGCCACGGGCGGGCCGCTGAATGCGCCGGTCTCGACGAATCCGCTCGATCAGGCTCTAGCGAACTGGCTCTAGCGAACTGGCCAGTCGCGTGCCGGCTCGCCGATGTAGAGCTGCTGGGGGCGGCCGATCTTCGTGTTCGTGTCCTGGTTCATCTCGCGCCAGTGGGCGATCCAACCCGGAAGGCGGCCGATGGCGAACAGCACCGTGAACATTCGCGGCGGAAATCCCATGGCCTTGTAGATGACCCCGGTGTAGAAGTCCACATTGGGGTAGAGCTTGCGCTCGATGAAGTAGTCGTCGGCCAGGGCGACCGCCTCGAGCTCCTTCGCGATGTCGAGCAGGGGGTCCTGCACGCCAAGCGCCATAAGCACCTCGTCGGCGCTCTCCTTGACGAGCTTGGCGCGCGGGTCGAAGTTCTTGTAGACGCGGTGCCCGAAGCCCATGAGCTTGACGCCCTGCTCCTTGTTCTTGACCCGCGCGACGAACTTCTCGACGCTCTCGCCCGAGTCCTTGATCTCGCGGAGCATCTTGAGCACGGCCTCGTTCGCGCCGCCGTGCAGCGGTCCGTACAGGGCGTTGATACCCGCCGAGATCGACGAGAAGATGTTCGCCTGAGTCGAGCCGACGAGCCTCACGGTCGATGTGGAGGCGTTCTGCTCGTGGTCTTCGTGCAGGATCAGGAGACGGTCGAGCGCCTTCGAGACGATCGGGTTGACCTCGTACGGCTCCGCCATCGTGCCGAAGTTGAGCTTGAGGAAATTGTCGACGAAACTCAGCGAGTTGTCCGGGTACAGGAACGCCTGGCCGAGGCTCTTCTTGTGGGCGTAGGCGGCGATCACGGGAAGCTTCGCGAGCAGACGGATCGTCGAAATCTCGACCTGCTCCTGGTCGTGCACACTCGAGGAGTCCTCGTAGTAGGTGGAGAGGGCCGACACTGCGCTCGAGAGCACGGACATCGGATGCGCACTGGACGGCAGGCCGTCGAAGAACCGGCGGAGGTCCTCGTGCAGGAGCGTATGGCGGCGGATCTTCTCGTCGAACTCTCCGAGCTCGTCGGCGGTCGGCAGGTTGCCGTAGATGAGGAGGAAGGCGGCCTCGAGGTAGGTCGAGTTGGTCGCGACGTCCTCGATCGAGTAACCGCGGTAGCGCAAGATCCCCTTGTCGCCGTCGATGAAGGTGATCTTGCTCTTGGTCGACGAGGTGTTCACAAACCCCTGGTCGATCGTCGTGTAGCCGGTCTGCTTGGTGAAGGTGGAGATGTCGATGCTCGACGCCCCATCGACACTTCGCAGGATCGGAAACTCCGCCGTGCCCCCGGGATAGTGGAGCGTGGCCTTGTCGGCGTTGTTCGTAGCGGCGTCAGTCACGCATACAGCCTAAATGCCCCGAGAAGGTACGATTGCAATCGATAAAGAAACGGCGATTCAATTGGAGGATAGGACCAAACGGCTCGCGGCGGCCGCGATGCGCTCATCGGTCGTCGTGATCGCGAACCGAACGTGCCGGGAGTCGTCGATACCGTAGAAGTTTCCGGGTGCGCAGAGGATGCCGAGTGCGGCCATCTCCCCCACCGTCGTCCAGGCGTCATCACCCCTCGTCGCCCACAGGTAGAGGCCGGCCTCACTGTGATCGATGGTGAATCCGGCACGCTCGAGCGCACCCCTCAATACGGTCCGACGCCCCCGGTACCGCTCGCGCTGCTCGGCGACGTGGGCGTCATCCGACAGCGCGGCGACCATTGCGGCCTGAACGGGCTCGGGGGGTATCAGGCCGATGTGCTTACGGACGGCGAGCAGCTCACCGATGAGATCAGGGTCGCCCGCCACAAACCCGGCTCGGTATCCGGCGAGGTTTGATTGCTTGCTGAGCGAGTAGACGGCGAGCACGGAGCTGAGATCCCCGGCGAGGACGGTGGGGTCGAGGATGCTGGGTGTCGGCGCGCCGGCCCACGGGGCGTCCCAGGCGAGTTCGGCGTAGCACTCGTCGCTTACGATGACCGCGCCGAGCTCCCGCGCGCGCGCGACGGCCGCGCGCAGCTCGTCGACCCCGAGCACCCGGCCATCCGGATTTCCGGGGCTGTTCAGCCAGACGAGGCGAGTGGCTTCCGGCCACTCGGCAGGGTCGTCGCCCGCGTGCACGGTCGCGCCGGCGAGGGCGGCGCCGATGGCGTAGGTCGGGTACGCGGTGCGGGGCTGCACGACGACGTCACCGGCGCCGAGGCCGAGCCACAGCGGAAAGCCGGCGATCAGTTCCTTCGATCCGATCGTCGGCAGCACGTGGGCCGCACCGAGGCCCGCGACTCCGCGACGGCGCGCGAACCAGGCCACAATTGCCTCCCGCAGCGCGAGCGTGCCCGCGGTCTGCGGGTAGGAGTGCGCGTCCGCGGCGGCGATGACGGCGTTGCGGATGACGGCGGGCGTCGGGTCGACAGGCGAGCCGACGGAGAGGTCGACGATGCCGTCCGGATGCGCGCGAGCGCGCTCACCAAACGGAATGAGGGCATCCCACGGGAACTCGGGAAGCGACAGGGCCACGCCGGGCCGGGCTACTTCACGCCGACGGGCTGTGGCGGCAGCGCGGCGACGACCGGGTGGTCCTTATGGATGACGCCGACCTTGGCCGCACCTCCCGGGGACCCGATGTCATCGAAGAACTCGACATTGGCCTTGTAGTAGTCGGCCCACTCTTCGGGGGTGTCGTCTTCGTAGTAGATCGCCTCGACGGGGCAGACCGGCTCGCAGGCACCGCAGTCGACGCACTCGTCGGGGTGGATGTAGAGCATGCGATCGCCCTCGTAGATGCAGTCGACGGGACACTCGTCGATGCACGCTCGATCCTTCAGATCGACGCACGGGAGGGCGATAACGTAGGTCACGGTGAGGTGAATCCCTTCGATTGTGTACTGCCGCCAATCTTACCGCGCCTCGGATGGGAGAGTTTCGGCCAGGAAAGCACGACCGCGACGACGATCACGGTTCCGTACAGCCAGCCATAGGCGATCGTCGAGTCTGGAATGAGCACCGAGCCGCCGGTGCTTTCGGCCGCCAACACCGCGATCACCACGAGAAGCGCGACGGAGGCGAATCCGACGACGACCCGGTTGTCGAAGATGAGGCGCAACCCGACGAGTGTGGTCGTGACGACGAGAAGTGCGAGCACGAGGCCGATCGGCACGCTCGGACCGAACAGGTCGATGCCGACCTGGTGATTCACCGTGCCCAGGGCGCCGAGGGTGGCGCCGACAACGGCGGCGAGGGCGCAGGCGAGAATGCGGGCGCGCCGGCCGTAGTCGGACCAGTCGAGGTACGCGACCGGGTGCCCCTCCCGCCGGAAAGCCTCGACGCTGCCGATTTCATCGATCTGGCCGCCCGACATGACCAAGCGGTCGCCCTCGATCTCGGCGACGCGGACGCCCACCGTCGCCACCTGATGTATCGAGGCGCCCGACTGCGCCGGGGATCCGGCACCGACCACGGTGAGCTGGCTGCGGTAGGCGCGCAGGGCCGCGAGCTTGCGGGCGCGGACGGGGGTGATATCCACGACGCTCACGTCGGGGTCGGTGAGATCCTGCGGCCGCAGGGCGCCTGGCACGACGATCTCGTAGAAGGGCACGTTCATGACGCGGGCAGCGTGGCGCGCGGCGGAGTGCGCCGCGATGTGGTCCGGGTGCCCGTACCCACCATCGGCGTCGTAGCTCACCACGGCGGTGGCGCCGACCGCGGCGATGACCGTCGCGACGTCGGCCGCGACCTCTCCGGCATCCGCCACGCACAGGGCATCTGCGGGCAGGTCACTGCCGAGCTCAGGACCGAACTCACCCCAGACCATCCCGGAATCCCGGTACCTGCGGGGTTCCCTGTCGACCATGCGGGCATCGCGGCCGCCGAGCCAGCGGTGGTCCGTGACGCCGAGAATCCGCATCGCCTCAGCGAGCTCGGTCTCCCGATGCGCAGCGATCGCGTCACCGTTACCGAGCAGGTGCTGGAGCTCGGGAGGGACGATCTCGCCGCACTCCCCGCGCGTGCAGCTGAGCACGGTCACCGCGGTGCCGTCATCGATGAGGCGCGCGATCGTGCCGCCGGTCGAGATGGTCTCGTCGTCGGGATGCGCGTGCACGAACAGCACCCGCTCCGGCGCTGTCGGCGGCGCAGACTCGGGCAGGGGAACCGGGGACATGATCGACGTTCTCTCCTGGATATTCGTGGGCCGATTCGGCTCTGACCCGCGAGTCCAGAGTAGCGGTGGCTCGCGGGCGCCACTGCGCGTTGAAGACATCGGGCAACCGCGCGACGGCCTCAGGCATTCTTCTCATCTCACGGTGTGGTTGGCCACGAATCCCCCATCGCTCTCCCCGACGACAACGAGCACCGAGGCATCATCGACCCGAACGCTGACATTCCGCACCTTGCCGTTGTCGCCTCCGACAGAGTTGGCGGCGAGCACCTCCCCGTCGGTGAGCGTAACGCTGTCTGGGAAGCCATCCCGCAGGTCGGTGCCACCGATGTCGAGTTCGGCTCCATTGCTGGTCTCGATCGCCCCCCGCGACGGCCATGCCTCGCAGACCTCCGCAGCAGGCCTGAGCGTGGAGCCGACTCAGGCGGGATTGGCGGTGACGGTGTAGTTCGCCACAAAGCCGTCGTTGCCGCCGGTGACCGCGACGAGCACGCCGTACTCTGCGCCGTCGGCGATGAGGGTGCCGCCGTCCGCGTTCGCCGGGCCCTCGAGTCGTGTGGCGAATCCGGCATCCTCGAGTTCCAGCTTGATCGTGTCGAGGGCGGTCGCGTCGGCAACGCTCACCGTGACGTTCCAGACCTTGCCGTCGGCGTTGTTAACGGAGAGCCCGTAGATCACGTCGCCATCGGTGAGGGGCACGCTCGCGGGGAAGTCCTGCGGCACGCTCTGGCCACCCAGGTCGACCTCGCCACCCGTGACGTTCTCGATGATCCCCTCGACCTGGCCGACGCAGCCGGTGAGCAGGGGGCCTGCCGCGACGGCGAGCACGATGGCGAGGGGAACGGCGATGCGGCGACGCGGCGTGCGCATGAGGGTCTCCGATGGTGTGGCGGGGCGTGGTGGCACCCAGCATATCGGCGCGACATGAGAGCGGGCGGGGCCCCTCCGGCTTTCACCGCGAGAGACCCCGCCCGGTACTACCGCCGCTGCGTCCGAGTCAGGCGTTTTGCTTCTTGAGGCGCGAGGTCTTTCGCTGGCGCGCGTTGGCGTCGAGCTCGACCTTGCGGATGCGCACGAACTCGGGCGTGACTTCGACGCACTCGTCCTCGCGGGCGAACTCGAGGCACTCCTCGAGGGTCAGCCTGCGCGACGGGGTCATGCGCTCGAACGAATCGGACGTCGACTGGCGCATGTTGGTCAGCTGCTTCTCCTTCGTGATGTTGACGTCCATGTCGTCGGCGCGCGAGTTCTCCCCGACGACCATGCCCTCGTAGACCTCCTGGGTGGGCTCCACGAAGAACGACATGCGCTCCTGCAGGGCGACCATGGCGAACGGAGTGGCCGAGCCGGCGCGGTCGGCGACGATCGACCCATTGACGCGGGTGACGATTTCGCCGGCCCACTGCTCGTAACCGTGGGAGACGGCGTTCGCGATCCCGGCGCCGCGGGTGATCGTGAGGAACTCGGTGCGGAAGCCGATGAGGCCGCGCGACGGGACGATGAACTCCATGCGAACCCAGCCGGTGCCGTGGTTGCTCATCCCCTCCATGCGACCCTTGCGGGCGGCGAGCAGCTGCGTGACGGCGCCGAGGTACTCCTCCGGCGCGTCGATCGTGAGGTGCTCGAAGGGCTCGTGCACCTTGCCGTTCACCTGCCTGACGACCACCTGCGGCTTGCCGACGGTGAGCTCGAAGCCCTCGCGCCGCATCTGCTCGACGAGGATCGCGAGAGCGAGCTCGCCACGGCCCTGGATCTCCCAGGCGTCGGGGCGGCCGATGTCGACGAGCTTGATCGAGACGTTACCGACGAGTTCGCGGTCGAGGCGGTCCTTGACCATGCGGGCGGTGAGCTTGTGGCCCTTGACCTTGCCGATGACCGGCGAGGTATTGGTGCCGATCGTCATCGAGATCGCCGGGTCGTCGACCTTGATGGTCGGTAGCGGGCGCACGTCGTTGGGGTCGGCGAGGGTCTCGCCGATCGTGATGTCCTCGAAGCCGGCGACGGCGACGATGTCGCCGGGGCCGGCACTATCGACGGGCACCCGGGTGAGCGCCTTTGTGATGAGCAGCTCGGTGACCTTGACATTGGAGACGGATCCGTCGTGCTTGACCCAGGCGACCGTCTGGCCCTTCTTGATGGTGCCGTTGAAGACACGCAGCAGGGCGAGGCGTCCGAGGAACGGGCTCGCGTCGAGGTTGGTGACGTGCGCCTGGAGGGGGTGCTCGTCGTCGTAGGTCGGCGCGGGGACGTGCTTCAGGATCGCGTCGAAGAGGGGCTCGAGGTCCTCATTGTCGGGCATGGTGCCGTTCTCGGGCTTGTTCCAGCTCGCGGCGCCGTTGCGGCCGGAGGCGAAGACGACGGGAACGTCGAGAATGGCGTCGAGGTCGAGGTCGGGAACGTCGTCGGCCATGTCGCTCGCGAGGCCGAGGAGCAGGTCCTGGCTCTCGGCGACGACCTCGTCGATGCGCGCATCGGGGCGGTCGGTCTTGTTGACGAGCAGGATGACGGGGAGCTTGGCCTCGAGAGCCTTGCGCAGCACGAAACGGGTCTGCGGAAGCGGGCCCTCGCTCGCGTCGACGAGCAGGACGACGCCATCGACCATAGACAGGCCGCGCTCGACCTCGCCGCCGAAGTCGGCGTGGCCGGGGGTGTCGATGACGTTGATGATGATCGGGCCGCCGGCGCCGTGCTCTTCGGCGTGAATTCCGTTGTAGAGGATCGACGTGTTCTTCGCGAGGATCGTGATGCCCTTTTCGCGTTCGAGGTCGTTCGAGTCCATCATGCGGTCCTCGCCCTCGAAGTGGGCGTCGAACGAGTTCGTCTGCTTGAGCATGGCGTCGACCAGGGTGGTCTTGCCGTGGTCCACGTGGGCGACGATGGCGACGTTGCGGAGGTCTTTGCGAGTGGCAATGGCCATGCGAATATGAGTCCTTGACTGCTGAGGCGGCTGGCTGCTCGCCGCGATCGGGGCTATGCGCGATCGGGCAGGAGCAGCAACCAGCGGGCGCTGGGATGGGATCTATGGGGTGTGCAGAATCACGGCTCCGGTGCCCTGCACCCCGTAGTCTACCGCGCCCGAGCGATATCTGCCTGCGAGAGGCCTCCGGGGCGCGCGTCTCCCCCGTTCCGCGCTATCGCGTGGGCTTCCAATCCCAGACATTCCAGAGCACTCCGGCGGCGAGCGGCGACGGCGTGACGCCGGTGACGCCGGTCCGGAACGCCGTGATCGACGGGAACTGGTAGAGCGGCATCCCGGCTGCATCCGCCCAGACGAGCCGGTCGATGTCGGCGAGGATGCGGGACTGCTCCGCGGCATCCGGCTCCCCATCGAGCTCGGCGAGGAGGGCGTCGACTGCGGCGTTCGAGTAGAAGCTCGTGTTGTTCGCTCCCCCTGTCGAGGCGAACGAGGCGCGGGCCGCCGTGACGGCGAGGTTCGACGCCCGCAGCGCGTACAGCGACGCGTCGTACTGGCCGGGAACTCCGAGCAGTTCCTGCCAGGTGGGGCTGGAGCAGTCGGTGACCCGGAACCCCGCCTTCGCCGCGGCGGACTGGATGACGTCGAACTCGCTCAGGCGGCGCGGATTGGCCGGATCGAAGAGGATGCACACCTCGGGCGCGAGCGCGCCGGCCTGCCGGAGCAGCCGCTTCGCCCCGGCGAGATCGGGTCGGCGATAGTCGGCCGAGCCATTGTCCTCTGCCGCCTCCGTGTAGTCGTCGGTGCCGGGGAGGAACACGTGGGAGGAGCGCACCCGGGCGTCGGCG
>JAJAZI010000268.1 GCA_026785785.1 Microbacteriaceae bacterium | reverse complement strand
GCCGAGCAGCGCCCCAAACTACGCCGCCGGCTACGCACCCGGCACCGCCGCCAGCTACGCACCCGGCACCCCCGCCAGCGACGCCGCCACCGTGCCAATGGCCCCCGCTCCGGCCGGCGCCCCGCCGACCGACGCGACCGAGCTCGCAGCCTGGACGGCGCAGCAGGCGCGGTTCAAGCAGGAGCGGGACGAGTTCGTGAAGTCCGAGGAGGAGGCCAGGCGTGCCGCGTTCGCCGCGCACGCCGAGGAGCAGCGCCGCATCCGCGAGGAGCGGGCTGCCGCCTACCGCGCGGAGCGCAGGCTTACGCGGTCAAACCCGCTCTACACGCTCGTCGCGATCGGCCTCGCCCTGGTCGTCGGCGCGCTCGTCACCCTCGTGGTCGGCGACTACTCGTTCACGAGCCGCGGACTGGTCGCCGGCCTCGCCTCGGCGCTCGCCGTGCTCGGCACCGCGATCGTGGTCAACGGTATCCGCGGCAAGCGCAGTGGCGGGTCGAGCGGGTTCGCCGTCGTGGTCGCCATCGTGCTCGTCGGGGCCGGTGTAGTCACCGAGTTCAGCTCCGTCGACGTCGTCACGGGAGGCTCGAGGTTCACTGCGATCGCGGACGACGACACCGAGTTTGCTCCGAGCCACGCCGACGGACGCTCCCAGGACTACGTGGTCGGGGTCGGTGACGCGGTGATCGACCTGACCGGATACTGGGACGGCCAGACCGGTTCGCTACCGGGCAGGTCGAGCGTCGACATCGTCGGCGGGCTCGGCGACATCACCGTGATCCTGCCCGACGATGAGTTCGTCACCGTCGACTCGGTCGTGGGCTGGGGCGACCTCAGTACGCCCGACCGCGATTTCGGCCGCGGCAGCTACGACGACCTGTCGCTCGAGTTCGGGCCGGACGGTGAGACCGCCGGCGCCACCGACCGCCGGCTCGCCCTCGACATCATCGTGGGCGCCGGAGACCTGACCATCACCACCGAGGGAGACCGCTGATGAAGACCCGCTCCACGACCATCGTCTGGGGCGCGATCCTCATCGGATTCGCCGCCCTGTTCCTCGTCGGTACCTTCGTCGACCTCAGCGGCTTCAGCGGCGGGGTGGTCACCGCGGTCGCGGTCGCCTCCCTCGGCGGGATGCTCGTGCTCGCCGGCATCATCGCGGCGGTGGTGCGGTCGGGGCGTAACAGCGAGTCCGCGCCAGCGCACGACGAAAGCGCCTGAGCGCCCGCTGCGGCAGCCACGGCGCGCACGCAGTAGCCACTTGTGCGATGCCGCCCCGCGAGTTGCCCATTTGTGCCGCCCGGAGGCCCTCGGAGGCGGCATTCGTGGGCGACTCGCGAGTTTCTGGGCTGCGAGTTGCCTTCTTGTGTCGCCTCGACACCAGTGGAGGCGGCATTTGTGGGCGACTCCCGGGTTTCTGGGCTGCGAGTTGCCCACTTGTGTCACCTCGAAGCGCTCGGAGGCGGCATTAGTGGGCGACTCCCGGGTTTCTGGGCTTCTGGGGCTGCGAGTTGCCCACTTGTGTCACCTCGAAGCCCTCGGAGGTGGCATTTGTGGGCGGCTCATGGGTTGCTGGGCTGCGAGTTGCCCGCTTGTGTCACCTCGAAGCCCTCGGAGGTGGCATTTGTGGGCGACTCCCGGGTTTCTGGGCTTCTGGGGCTGCGAGTTGCCCATTTGTGCGCCCCCGAAGCGCTCGGAGGCGGCATTGTTGGGCGCCTCGCGGGCTACTGCTCGAGCTTGTCCCGCAGCCAGTCCGCGATCTGCAGCCGTCTTGGGTCGTCGAGCATGGCGATCGAGTGCAGGTTTCCCTCGATGTTGAGATAGGTCGTGTCGACGCCGGCCCCGCGGAGAAGCTCGACGAGGGCATCCGACTGCTGCACCGGGATCATCTCCTCAAGCGAGTGGCCGACGAAGAACGGCGGATCGCTCTCGTCGACGGAGTAGAGAGGTGACGCGGCCAGCGCCTGCGGGCAGTCCGCGTAGCTCGCGCAGCCGAGATAGTCGAGCTGCACCTGACGGAACGCGGGCACGACGCCGCCGAGCGCGAACCCGTCGGTCGTGAGGTCGATTGGCCCGCTGAGGTTGACGACCGCCGCGACCCGGGAGCCCTCCGTGTGGTCGCCCGTGCCTTCGAGTCCGAGCAGCGAGACAAGGTTGCCGCCCGCAGACCCACCGAACGCGCCGATGCGGTCGGGGTCGATGTCGAACCGCTCGACCTGGGCGTCGTCGCGCAGCCAGCGGACGACTTGCCGCAGGTCGTCGATCGCGGCAGGGTACGGGTTTGCCGGGGCAAGGCGATAGTTGACCGAGATGGCGACGAATCCCTCCGAGGCAAGCCACTGGCAGGCACTGCGCCAGTAGAGGTCCGCCTTGTCGCCCTGTCGCCAGCTGCCACCGTGCACCGAGAGCACCGCGGCGCGGGCGGTCGACGCGGTGATGGCCTCGTCGGGCACGGTCTCGTCGATGGTCGCCTCGTCGGTGGTCGCGTCCTCGGTGGTCGCCTCGTCGGGGACCACCTCGTCGGTCGCCACAGCTGGCTCGACCGCCGCGGATGCCGGCTCGGTTGCCACCTCGGGAAGGCAGACGTCCACCAGAATCTCGCCGCCGCCGGCATCCGCAGCCGCTCCATAGGCGAGATTCTCGATCACGTCGATGTCGGGGTAGGTCTGCACCACTGGGAACTGCACCGGCTCGCGCTCGACCTGCTCGGAGTCGGCGCCCGGGGGGGCGGACCCAGACACCACGATGCCCACCCCGCCGCACGCCGCCACCACGCGGGCACGCATGCCAGCCGCGACCTTCATGAT
>JAJAZI010000267.1 GCA_026785785.1 Microbacteriaceae bacterium | reverse complement strand
GTGAGCGACGCGAGGTCGCCCACCGCGTTCGCGGTCGCAATCGTGGACGTGAGCGTGGAGATCGTCTTGGCGACGTCGGCGACCGCCGTGCCGCGCTTGATGCGCTGCTCGAGAAGGGTCACCTGGCCCGCAAGCTCGGTGTACTTGCGCTCGAAGTAGGCGAGTGCCTCTTCCGCCGTTCCGTCGGGATACTGACCGACGGCGCGTTCGCCGTCCGCCTCGCGGACGAAGACGGTGCCGGTCTCGTCGACGCGGCCCCACGGTGCCTGATCGTTGGTCGCCAAAAACTTCACCTTAATACTCCGTTGCGCTCCGGTCGGAACGGCCGGGATCCAGCCTATTGCACGCACGCACGCCAGAATGCAGCGTTACCTCGACTACTCGAGCGTGATCGAGGAGATGACAGCCGCAATGGCGGGCTGCCCGTCGGTCGGGGAGGCTTCGCCCTCGGCGACCCCGCCGCTCGCGATCTGGGCGATGAACTCGTCGAGGCCGTCGGTGACGGCACCGAAGACGGTGTACCCACCGCCGCTCGGATCGAGGTAGGAATCCTCGTAGGTGATGAAGAACTGGGTGGACTGGCTTTCGGGGGTGTCCGCCCTGGCCATGGCGATGGTGCCGGCCGGGTAGATGCCGTCCTCCGGCACGTTCTCGAGCGGGCCGAAGCTGAACCCGGGGTCGTCCGAGCCGGTGAGGTTCGGCTGTCCGCACTGGATGACCTTGAGCTGGTCCGCGCTCGTAAGGCGCTGGCAGGAGTTCTCGTCGTAGTAGCCGTCCTGGGCAAGGGAGATGAACACCGAGGCGGCCTGCGGGGCGAGATCGCCGTCGACGCGGATGCCGAGGTCGACGTCGTTGATCCCGAGCAGCCCGGTCCAGGTGCGGTTCTCCGCGATCTCGGCGGAGGGCACGTCGCCGAGGTTGCCGGTCTCGGTCTCCGGCGAGTCGCTGGCGCTCGGGGCCGGTTCCGGCTCCGGCGTCCCCGGACCCGACGTGAAGTAGACCACCTGGCTAATCGTGGCGATCGTGACGATGGCGACCACGCCGATGACGGCGAACAGGTTGTCGCGCCTGCGACGGCGCAGCTTCGTGTCGTGCACGGCCTGCCTGGCGGTGTAGTGGCGCAGGCGATCGCGGGCCTCGCGTTGTTCGCGCTCGGCGTTCTTGCTCAGTGCCACGTGATCCTCCGTCGGTGTTGCCGGGGTTGCCACCAAGAACTTTAGTCGGCGGGCGTGGCTACGATTGCCCAATGGTTGATGCTCAGCTCGGTCTGCGCGGGGGAGCCACCCCGCTGGCGGTGCGGATGCGCCCAACTTCCCTCGACGAGGTCGCCGGACAGAAGCACCTGCTGACGCCGGGATCGCCGCTGGTCAGCCTCGCCTCAGACACGCTGGGCGAGCGCGGCTCGGTGTCGGTCATCCTCTGGGGCCCCCCGGGCACGGGCAAGACGACCCTCGCCCAGGCGATCGCCCACACCTCCGGCCGAAAGTTCGTGGAGCTCTCGGCGGTGAACGCCGGGGTGCGCGACGTGCGCCAGGTGATGGAGCAGGCGATGTCGGCCCGCGACCTCTACGGCGTCTCGACGATGCTGTTCCTCGACGAGATCCACCGGTTCTCGAAGGCCCAGCAGGATGCCCTGCTGCCCGGCGTCGAGAACGGCTGGGTGATCCTCGTTGCGGCGACCACCGAGAATCCGTCGTTCTCGGTCATCTCCCCGCTGCTGTCCCGCTCGCTGCTGCTCACCCTCGAGCCGCTCTCCGACGAAGACCTCGGCACGCTCGTGGACCGCGCCGTGACCGACCAGCGCGGGCTCGGCGGGCAGGTGAGCCTCGACGACGGGGCGCGGGCGACGATCATCCGCCTCGCCTCCGGCGACGCCCGGCGCGCCCTGACCGCACTCGAGGCGGCGGCGCAGACCGCGGTGTCGACGCTCTCCTCGGTTGACCAGGTGCCCGTCGTCACGGCGGAGATCGTCGCGAGCGCCGTGGACCGCGCGCTCCTGCGCTATGACCGCAATGGCGACGAGCACTACGACGTGATCAGCGCCTTCATCAAGTCGGTGCGCGGGTCGGACGTGGATGCCGCGATCCACTACCTCGCCCGGATGATCGAGGCGGGGGAGGACCCCCGGTTTATCGCCAGGCGGATCATCGTCAGCGCCGCGGAGGACATCGGCATGGCCGACCCGCAAGCGCTCGTCATCGCCGTTGCCGCCGCCGACGCGGTGCAGTTGATCGGAATGCCGGAGGGGCGCATCCCGCTCGCCGAGGCCGTGACCTACCTCGCGACGGCGCCCAAGTCGAACCGCTCCTACCTCGCGATCGACCGTGCCATAGAAGATGTGCGGGCCGGCAGGTTCGGCCGCGTGCCGAAGCCGTTGCGCGACGCCCACTATCCCGGCGCCAAGCGGCTCGGGCACGGCAAGGGATACCGGTATCCGCACGACTCCCCGCTCGGCGTCGTGGGGCAGGACTACCTGCCGAACGAGCTGCGCGGCACCGTGTACTACCAGCCCACCGAGCACGGCCACGAGCGCGACGTCGCCGCGCGTCTCGAAAAGCTGCGGCGTATCATCCGGGGCGATTAGATCCGTGCTAATCTTGAGCCCGCCTACAGGGTACGTTTG
>JAJAZI010000266.1 GCA_026785785.1 Microbacteriaceae bacterium | reverse complement strand
GCGGTGGGTAGCTCAGGTCGCGGGTCTGGCCGTGCTCGGCGCGGGACTCGCGCTTGCGGATGTAGTTGGACGAATCGGCCACGTTCTCGCTCATACTCCCGCCGGTTCCGGAGATTCAATGCGCGGGAACAGCGCGTCGACCGAGTGCACCCTGCTCGCGGGCGGCAGCTGGCCCCAGTGCCCGGCATCCACGATCACCTGATCGGTGAGGTGCCCGAGCTCGTGGGCGGCGCCGATCGCGCTCCACAGCTTGTGGGTCGAGTCGGGGATGACGGGCGACAGCAGCACGGCGAGCGCGCGGAGCCCCTCGGCGGCGGTGTACAGCACGGTGCCGAGGCGGGGGCGGTTGGCCTTGTCCTTGGCGAGCGCCCACGGCTCTTGAAGGGTGATGTAGCCGTTGAGCTCGTCGACGATCGTCCACACGCTATCGATGGCCTCGTGGATGGCGAGGCGCTGGATCGCGGCATCCGCCTTCTCCGCGGCATGCTTCACGACGGACTGGATGCCCAGGTCAGCCTCGGTGTACTCGGCCGGGCTCGGGATGGCGCCGTCGAAGTACTTATTGACCATCGCGATGACGCGGGAGGCGAGGTTGCCGAAGCCGTTGGCGAGCTCGGCCTGGTAGCGGGCCGCGAGGTCTTCCCAGCTGAACGAGCCGTCCTGGCCGAAGTTGATCGCGCTCATGAAGTAGTACCGGAACGCATCGACGCCGAAGGTCTCGGTGATCTGGCTCGGCGCGATCCCGGTCAGCTTCGACTTCGACATCTTCTCGCCGCCGACGAGCAGCCAGCCGTGGCCGAAGACGCGCGTGGGCACCTCGAGGCCGGCGGCCATGAGCATCGCGGGCCAGATGACGGCGTGGAAGCGGGCGATGTCCTTGCCGACGAGCTGAGTGGCGGGCCACCGGCGGCGGAAGTTGTCGTCGTCGGTGCCGTAGCCGATCGCGGTGATGTAGTTGAGCAGCGCGTCGAACCAGACATAGAGCACGTGGCTGTCGTCCCACGGGATCTTGATGCCCCAGTCGAAGCTCGAGCGGGAGATCGAGAGGTCCTGCAGCCCCGACTTCACGAACTGCATGATCTCGTTGCGCACACTGTCGGGCTGGAGGAAGTCCGGCCGGGAATCGTAGAGGTCGAGCAGCTTCTGCTGGAAGTCGCTCATCCGGAAGAAGTAGTTGCGCTCCTTGAGCACCTCCACCGGGCGGGTGTGGATTTTGCAGACCAGCTGGCCGGCGTAGTCGCCGGTATCAGCCTCGAGCAGGTCGTCGAGCTGCTTGTACTCCTCGCAGCCGACGCAGTAGTACCCCTCGTACTCGCCCGAGTAGATGAAGCCGTCGTCGTAGAGCTTCTGCAGGAAGATCTTGACCGCGGACTCGTGCCGCTCGTCGGTCGTGCGGATGAAGTCGTCGTTGTTGATGTTGATCGTCTGCAGCAACGGCAGCCACGACTCGTTGACGAGCTTGTCGGCCCAGGCCTGCGGGGTCGAATCGTTCGCGACCGCGGTGCGCAGGATCTTCTGCCCGTGTTCGTCCGTGCCCGTGAGCAACCAGGTGTCGTCACCGCTCTGCCGGTGCCACCTGGCCAGAACGTCCGCCGCCACCTCGGTATACGCGTGCCCGATGTGCGGAACGTCGTTGACGTAGAAGATGGGGGTCGCGATATAAAAAGAGTCTCCAGCGGCCATGCGCACCATCCTATTCGGCGCGCGCGGGGTGTTATCGCCGGGAGCTGCGGGCGGGCGGGGAGCGTAGTGGGTGCGGCTCGGAGCATGGTGTACTGTGCCTCTAACAGGGGTACGCACGATGTGGCGAACCGCAGCAGCTCACATCCGCGCTAGAACACTCGAGGGATCCACCGTGAAGAACTTCTCGTCCAAGATTTCCGCGCGGCGCCTCACGGCACTCGCCCTCGCGGTCGCCGTCACCGTCGTCCTGTCCACCGCACCGTCCGCGCGACCCGCGTTCGCGGCGGAGGCGCCCATCGCGCTCGGGACCGCCGAGAGCTTCGCCGTTCTCGCCGGCACGACCGTGACCAACACCGACACTCCGACCGTTATCAGCGGCGACCTCGGCGTCAGCCCCGACGCGGCCGTGACCGGCTTCCCGCCGGGACTCGTGAACAACGGAGAGATCCACGCCGCGGATGCCGTCGCCGCCGGCGCCCAGGCCGACCTCAGGATCGCGTTCGACGACGCGGCCGGCCGCCTGCCGGTCGAGAGCGGCATCATCGACCTCACCGGACGCGAGCTCGTGTCGGGCGTCTACTCGGGCGGAGCGCTCGGGCTCACCGGCACCGTCACACTCGTCGGCGACTCCAGCTCGGTGTTCATCTTCCAGGCTGCCAGCACCCTCATCACCGGGTCGGGCAGCCGAGTCGCTCTGCAGGACGACATCAACCCCTGCAACGTGTTCTGGCAGGTCGGCAGCTCCGCGACTATCGGAAGCGGCTCGGAGTTCGTCGGAACGGTCCTCGCGCTGACCTCCATCGCGGCCCAGTCGTCCGCCACGGTCGAGGGCCGACTCCTCGCCCGCAACGGTGCCGTCACGCTCGACGCGAACGTCATCACCGTGCCCAGCGACTGCGCCAGCGACACCACGGAAGTCGACGACACACGCGTGGCACGTCCGGCCGTGCCGGTCCAGGGCCGCGCGACGTTCACCGGATGATCCGAGGGGCGCGGCCCGCTCGGATAGTCATGGCGGCAGCGGTATCGATCGTGCTCGGCGCCGCGCTCCTCGCGGGCTGCGCGACCGCCGGGCCCGCCCGGCCGGCCGCATCCGCCCCGGCATCCGCGCCCGGCTCGCCCCCCCCTTCGCTCGCACCGTCGCCCTCGCCGCGCCCCGTTCCCGTCGGCATCGCCGCCACCGCGGGTGGCTCGCGCGTCACGGTGTACTCGGCCCCTGATGGCGAGCTGCTCGACACTCTCGCGAGCCCGATCTCCTCGGGCGCACCGCTGACCCTCCTGTTGCTGGAGGACCGCGGCGACTGGCTTCAGGTCGCCCTCGCCCAGCGCCCGAACGGCAGCACGGGCTGGATCCGCGCGAGCGAGGTGAGCCTGGCCCGGCTCGAGTACAGCCTCGTCGTGTCGACCGCGGAGAACACGCTGTCGCTCAACCGCAACGACGAACTCGTCGAGACCTATCCGGCGGCGACCGGCACGGGCGGCACCCCGACGCCGGTCGGATCCTTCTACCTGACGGAGCTGCTGCAGCCGACTAACGCCGGCTACGGGCCGTTCGCCTTCGGGCTGTCGGCGTTCTCCGACGTGCTCACGAGCTTCGGCGGCGGTCCGGGCCAGATCGGGCTGCACGGCACCGAGGACGCCGCGAGCATCGGCACCGCGGCGAGCAACGGATGCATCCGGCTCTCGAACGACGTCATCACCGCCCTCGCGCAGATTCTGCCGCTGGGCACGCCCATCACGATCGAGTGAGCGGGAGCCACTGTGCTGTGCGGTGCGGTGCCGGTTACCACGGTGCCGGGCGGCACAGTGCCGGGTACCGCGGTGCCGGGCGCCGACGAACCGCCGCCTAGGCTCGCACAATGAGATACCGCCGCATCGGAGACGTCAAGGTCAGCTCGATCGGACTGGGCGCGATGCCCCTGTCGACCCCCGGGCGCCCGGATCGGGCTGCCGCGATCGCCACAATCCACGCCGCGCTCGATGCCGGGATCACCCTGATCGACACCGCCGACGCCTACACCTCGGATGCTCAGGGGCACAACGAGGAACTCGTCGCGTCGGCGCTGGCCGGCCGGCGCGAGGAGGTGCTCGTCGCGACGAAGGGCGGGCTCGTCTACCGGGCCGGCGGCCCGTCGGACCGCAGCGGCACCCCGGAGCACCTCAAGGCGGCGGCCCGCGCCTCGGCGAAGCGGCTCGGCGTCGACGCCATCGGGCTCTACCAGCTGCACCGCCCCGACCCCGGGGTGCCGTGGGAGGAGTCGGTTGGCGCCCTGCGCGAGCTACTGGAGGAGGGGGTCATCCGCCTCGCCGGCGTCTCGAACGCGACGATCGCGCAGATCCGGTCCGCCGATCAGGTACTCGGCGGCCGGCTCGCCTCGGTTCAGAACCAGTTCTCGCCCTCCTACCGCTCGAGCGAGAATGAGTTGGACCACTGCGCCGAGCACGAGATCGCCTTCCTCGCCTGGGCGCCACTCGGCGGCGCGTCCCGCGCGGGTGAGATCGCCGACGCGTTCCCGGCCGCGGCCGAGATCGCGAGGGAGCTCGGCGTGACCCCGCAGCGGATCATCCTGGCCTGGGAGCTCGCGCTGCAGCATACGATGATCGTGATTCCGGGGGCGCGCCGCCCGGCCAGCATCCGCGATTCGGCCCTCGCCGCCGACCTCGTGCTGACCGCCGACCAGATCGCCCGCCTCAGCGCCTGACCCGCCGGCTTCTTCTCTTTCATTATTCAGGAGTGACGAGGCGGGCTCGGCCCCGGATGCCTCTTGGCTGCTCTCATCATTCAGGAGTGTTGACTGGGCGGCGGCGGACGCGGCGGGGCGGATGCTGCAAGTGGCGCGTCAACCGGCATCCAGCGCACGAATCTTGCGTGATCAGCAGTTTTCGTGTGCCCCGCCCCGCGCTGGCTTCGGCCCACTCCTGAATTGTGAAAGCGCCGCGGAGTCCGCCGACCACCCCCCCTCCTGAATGATGAAAGCGGAGCCAAAATCTGTTTGTTGTACTTTGTGTGAATATGTTGCTTTGATTGGTTTATGCCGCTAATCTCACATAAACGCAGAAGGCGCACCACATGCGCTTACTAAAGTCACAGGGGACAACAGGTGTACGCAGAAGAGCGACAGGACCGGGTCGAACGGCTCGTGACCGAAACGGGACGCGTCGCCGTCATCGATCTGGCCCGCGAGTTCGACGTGACGAGCGAGACCGTGCGCCGCGACCTCGCTCAGCTCGAGACGCGCGGCGTGCTGCGCCGCGTCCACGGCGGTGCCGTCGCGGCCTCGATGACCAGCCGGCTCGAGGAGAGCGTCCCGTCCCGACTGGGCCTTAATGCCGACGCCAAGGAGCGCATCGCCGTAGCGGCCATGACCCTCATCCCGGCATCCTTCAGCGGCGCGATCGCGATCGACGCCGGCACCACGACGGGACGGCTCGCGGAGCACATCGCACGCTGGAAGCCGGATGCCCCGCACCAGTCGCTCGTCGTCATCACCAACTCGGTGCGCATCGCCCTCACCGTCGCCGAGAACCCCGACATCGAGGTCAACCTGCTCGGCGGACGCCTCCGCGGCATCACGAGCGCGGCCGTCGGATCGACCGCCATTGCGCAACTCGCCCGCTTGCGCCCGGACATCGCCTTTATCGGCGCCAACGGGGTGCACGCCGAATTCGGGCTCAGCACCCCCGACGAAGAGGAGTCAGCTGTGAAAACCGCATTCACCCTGGGCGCCCGGAGAGCGGTCGCGCTCGTCGACTCCACCAAGCTCGGGGAGGAGACGCTCGTCCGGTTTGCGGGCCTCGCCGACCTCGACATGCTCATCACCGACGACTCCCCCGCCTCCGACCTGTTTGCCGCCCTCGACGACGCCGGAGTGGAGGTGATGGTCGCGTGATCGTCACCCTCACCGCCAACCCGAGCCTCGACCGCACGATCGAGTTGACCGGCAGACTCTCCCGCGGCGACGTGCAGCGCGCCTCGGCCACCCGCGAGCAGCCCGGCGGCAAGGGCGTCAACGTCTCGAGGGCGCTCATCGCCTCCGGCCTCGACACGATCGCCGTGCTTCCCGGGGATGCCGCCGACCCCATGCTCGTCGCGCTGCGCGGCGAGCGGGTCCCCACCGTGAGCTTCGGCATCGCGGAGCGCATCCGCTCGAATATCACGCTCACCGAGCCCGACGGCACGACGACGAAGATCAACGAGCCCGGTCCGACGCTCACCGCGGCGGACGAGGCGGCGCTCATCGACGTCGTCGTGTCGCAGTCCCGCAAGGCCGAGTGGCTCGTCCTTGCCGGATCGCTTCCGCCCGGCCTTCCCGTCGACTTCTACGCACGGGTCGTCCGCGCGGTGCGGGCCGCCGGCAATGGCAGCACTCCCCGCATCGCGGTCGACTCCTCCGGCGCCCCGTTCGCCGCCATTCTCGACTCCGGGGTGGGCGTCGACCTCGTGAAGCCCAACGCCGAGGAGCTCGCCGAGCTCACCGGCTTCAGCGATGAGGACAGCCTCGAGGCGGACCCGCGGCAGGCCTTCGCCGCCGCGCAGCTGCTCCTGGCCCGCGGATGCCGCGCCGTTCTCGCCACCCTCGGCGGCAAGGGCGCCGTGCTCGCGACCGAGGACGGCGGCTGGTTCGCGCGGATGCCACCGATCGTGGTGCGCAGCACCGTCGGCGCCGGCGACTCCTCGCTCGCGGGGTACCTGCTCGCCGACCGCCGCGGCGACTCGCCGGGACTGCGCCTCGCCCAGGCTGTTGCCCACGGCACCGCCGCCGCCTCACTTTCGGGAAGCACCATGCCATCCGTCAACCAGACCCACCCCGAAACAGCCGTCGTCGAAGTCCTCACCCCGATCACCGCAGATCACTGAACCCCAGATAAGCAAGTCAGGAGAATACATTGTCGTCACTCATCACACCCGGGCTCGTGAGCCTGGATGCCGACCTCGGCACCGACCGCGCCGGAGCCATCCGGTACCTCGCCAGCCGCGTCGTCGATTCCGGCCGCGCGACCGACGTCGAGGCGCTGTTCGCCGACGCGTGGAAGCGCGAGTCCCAGACCGACACCGGTATCCCCGGCGGAATCGCCATCCCCCACTGCCGCTCGTCGGCCGTGACCGAGCCGACACTCGCGATGGCACGCCCCGCCCCCGGGGTCGACTTCGGCGCCCCCGACGGCCCCGCCGACCTGATCTTCTTCATCGCTGCACCGGATGGCGCCGACCAGGCCCACCTCAAGCTGCTGTCGAAGCTCGCGCGCTCGCTCATCAAGCCCGAGTTCGTCGCCGCCCTCCGCTCGGCGACGGCGTCCGAGGATATCGTGCGCCTCGTCGACGAGGCCGTCGCCGATGAGCCTGCCGCACCGACAGCCGCGCCCGCGCCCGCCGCCGTAGCGCCCGCTGGACACGCGGACCGCCCGGTGCTCGTCGCCGTGACAGCCTGCCCGACCGGCATCGCGCACACCTACATGGCCGCCGACGCCCTCGTCGCCGCTGGCGATCGCGCCGGCGTCACCCTGCACGTGGAGACGCAGGGGTCCTCCGGCGCCAAGCCGCTCGACCCCGCGCTCATCGCCGCCGCATCCGCCGTCATCTTCGCCGTCGACGTCGATGTGCGCGATAAGGGACGGTTCGCGGGCAAGCCGGTCATCCAGTCCGCCGTCAAGCGCGGCATCGACGCGCCCGACGCGATGATCGCAGAGGCGATCGCCGCGGCATCCAACCCCAACGCGGCACGTGTGGCCGAGACCGGCCAGGCTGCGGCGAGCGCTGGCGGAGGCTCGGACGAGCACGTCGGCCTGAAGCTCAAGCGCTGGCTGCTCACCGGCGTCAGCTACATGATCCCGTTCGTCGCCGGCGGCGGGCTGCTCATCGCGCTGGGCTTCCTGCTCGGCGGCTATGACATCACCGCCACCGCCGCGGACATCATCGTCAACAACACCCTGTGGAACCTCCCCGAGGGCGGGGTTGCGATTTACTTCGGCGCCGTGTTCTTCATGATCGGTGCGGCATCGATGGGCTTCCTCGTTCCGGCCCTCGCCGGCTACATCGCCTACGCGATCGCCGACCGGCCCGGGATCGCACCCGGATTCGTCGCCGGTGCCGTGGCACTGCTCATGAACGCCGGCTTCATCGGCGGACTCGTCGGCGGCCTGCTCGCTGGCGCAATCGCCTACTGGATCGGCCGCATCGACGTTCCGCGCTGGCTGCGCAGCCTCATGCCCGTCGTGATCATCCCGCTGTTCGCATCGATCGGAGCATCAGGCCTGATGATCGTGCTGCTCGGCGGACCGATCGCGACGCTCATGGGCGGCCTGAACGACTGGCTGTCGAGCCTCACCGGTGTCTCGGCGATCCTCCTCGGCGTAATCCTCGGCACCATGATGTGCCTCGACCTCGGCGGGCCGGTCAACAAGGTGGCCTATGCCTTCGCCGTCGCCGGACTCGCCGCCGGGTCGATCGACAACCAGGCCCCCTGGAACATCATGGCCGCAGTCATGGCCGCCGGAATGGTCCCGCCGCTCGCGATGGCCCTGGCCACCGTGCTCGACCGCAAGCTATTCAGCCCGATCGAGCGCGAGAACGGCAAGGCCGCCTGGCTGCTCGGTGCCGCGTTCATCTCCGAGGGCGCCATCCCGTTCGCCGCGGCGGACCCGCTGCGCGTCATCCCCGCCGGCATCCTCGGCGGAGCAACGACGGGAGCGATCATCATGGCCGCCGACGTCACCTCGCAGGCGCCGCACGGGGGCCTGTTCGTCTTCTTCGCGATCGGCAACCTGGCGATGTTCGTTGTCGCCATCCTCGTGGGCATGGTCATCACGGCCGTCACCGTGATCGCCCTCAAGCGCTGGACGACGAAGACCCCGGTCGCCGCCGTCGAGCCCGCCCGGGTTCCCGTCCCCGCCTGACCCTCCCCCGAACACCCACCAGAAGGAGAACACCATGGCCGAACGCAACGCCACCATCGCCAGCAGCGTCGGGCTCCACGCCCGTCCCGCCGGACTGTTCATCGACGCCGTGAACACGCAGTCGGTGACCGTGACGATTAGCAAGGACGGCAGCGCGCCGATGAACGCCGCGAGCATCCTCTCGATCATGAGCCTCGGAGCCGCCCACGGCGACGTCGTGACCCTCGCGGCTGAGGGCGACGGCGCGGAGGCGGCGCTCGCCGAGCTCGTCGCGCTGCTCGAGACGGACCTCGACGCCGTCGAGTAACTTGCTTTCATTATTCAGGAGATAGACGGGGCCGGAGCGGCCCGGTGATGGATAATCGCCGCAACTCCGGCCCTGTTCCTGAGTTCCCGGCCAGAAACTCCTGCCTTCTGCCCCTCAACTCCTGAATGATGAAAGCCCGGCTGCGGAAGCCCGGCGGCGGCTCAGCCCGGCGGCGCGGGCGCTGCCTTCGCGGCGAGCGCGCCCTCGTAGAGGTCGCGGCGGCCGAGTCCCGTGGCCTCGGCCACTTCGGTCGAGGCGTCCTTGAGTCGGGATCCGGATGCGACGAGCGCGAGCACCTGCGTCACGCCCGACCCGAGGTCGGCCTCGCGCGGCGGCGCCCCCTGCACCACGATGCAGATCTCGCCCTTGACCCCGGATGCCGCCCAGGCTGCCAACTCCGCCGCGGTGCCGCGCTTGACCTCCTCGAACATCTTCGTCAGCTCCCGGCAGACGGCCAGCCGGCGATCGTCGCCGAACGCGCGGGCCATGTCGGCGAGGGACTCGGCCAGCCGGTGCGGCGACTCGAAGAACACCATCGTGCGCTCCTCGCGGGCGAGCAGGTGCAGCGCGCCGAGCCGGCCCTTGCGCGGCACGAACCCCTCGAAGCTGAACCGGTCGGTCGGCAGCCCCGACAGCGCGAGCGCCGTGATCACGGCAGATGGCCCCGGCAGCGCAGTGACCGTGACCCCGGCGGCGGCCGCGGCCGCGCCGAGGGGGAAGCCCCGGTCCGCGATCGCCGGGCAGGCGGGCTCCGTCAGCACGCGCCCCGCCGCCTCGCGGGGCCGCTCCCCGCTCTAGGCCCCCCTCGGCGGGGCGGTGTGGTGGG
>JAJAZI010000265.1 GCA_026785785.1 Microbacteriaceae bacterium | reverse complement strand
TCTCGAGGAGGGAGCCAGCCCCGACAACTTCATGTCTGCCGTCTTCGAGCTCAGCGATAACGAAGCGCTCTTCGATCGTGAGAAAAGGCGGTTCCTCGCCTCGCTCGCCGAACTCGACGACGAGGTTCCGCTGCCCACCCGTCGCCAGGACCGTCGACGCCCGGCCGGAGCCGAATCGGATGTCACCGGGTTCGAGAACACGCCCGACACCGACCCGTCGCTGCCGGGCAACCGCACCTGGGGGCGCGAGATCCTGTCTCGGGTGCGAGGATCCGAACTTGGGAATGAGGCGATCGCCACCGCGCAGGTGGGCAGCGAGGATGAACTCGACCAAATCATCGTCTCCGCCGCCACGGCCGGCGCGGGCTGGGGGGCGCTCAGCGGCGCCGAGCGCGCCGCCATCCTGCACCGTGCCGGACTTGCCCTGGGAGGCAACCGCGCCCGCCTCATGGAGGTCATGGCCGATGAGGCAGGCAAGACCCTCGATCAGTCGGACCCGGAAGTATCCGAAGCGATCGACTTTGCGCACTACTACGCCGAGCGCGCGCGAGAGCTCGACTCGGTCGACGGCGCCGCCTTCGTGCCCGCCCGCGTGACCGTCGTGACACCCCCGTGGAACTTCCCGGTGGCGATCCCGGCCGGCTCGACGCTCGCCGCCCTTGCCGCGGGCTCGGCCGTCGTCATCAAACCCGCGTCCCAGGCGCGCCGCTGCGGCGCGGTGATGGTTGAGGCGTTATGGGAAGCCGGCGTCCCGAGGGAGGTGCTGCGCCTCGTCCAGCTGAGTGACCGGTCCCTCGGGCAGCAACTCATCGCTCATCCGTCCGTGGACCGCGTCATCCTGACCGGCGGATACGAGACGGCCGAGCTCTTCACATCGTTCCGACGCGACCTCCCCCTGCTCGCCGAGACCTCCGGCAAGAACGCGATCATCGTCACGCCGAGCGCCGACCTCGACCTCGCTGTCAAGGACATCGTGTACTCGGCGTTCGGCCACGCCGGCCAGAAATGCTCGGCCGCATCGCTCGTGATCCTCGTCGGCTCGGTGGCGACCTCACGACGGTTCCGGGACCAGCTCACAGACGCGGTCACCTCACTTCAGGTCGGCCCAGCTTCTGATCCGACCACACAGATGGGACCGGTAATCGAACCCGCCGCCGGCAAACTGCTCGATGGCCTCACCAATCTCGAGTCGGGGGAGACTTGGCTGGTCGAGCCCCGCAAGCTCGATTCATCGGGCAGGCTCTGGAGCCCGGGAGTGCGCGGCGGGGTCGCACGCGGTTCACACTTCCACCGCACGGAATTCTTCGGACCGATCCTCGGTGTGATGACGGCCGCGACCCTCGAGGAAGCCATCGACATCCAGAACGAGGTCGACTACGGGCTCACAACGGGGTTGCACTCGCTCGATCCGCGCGAAATCGCACTCTGGCTCGAGCACATCCAGGCCGGCAACCTTTACGTGAACCGCGGCACGACGGGCGCGATCGTGCGGCGCCAGCCGTTCGGCGGCTGGAAAAAGTCCGTCGTCGGGCCGGGCACGAAGGCTGGGGGGCCGAATTACCTCCTCGGACTGGGCTCGTGGAGGTCGGAGCCGAGCACCTCCGTAGCTCCCATCTCGAACCCGACCGTTGAAGCGTTACTCGCCTCCGCGGCCACACAGCTGTCTGCTTCGGAGGTCGCATCCCTGGGCCGCGCCGCGAGCAGCGACAGTTCCGCGTGGGCGACTGAGTTCGGCATGCAGCGGGATGTAACCGGTCTCGCTGCGGAACGAAACATCTTCCGGTACCTGCCGACCACAGTCGAGGTCCGACTTTCGGCCGGCGGGTCGATGGCCGCGCTCGTGCGCACTCTGATGGCCGCCGCGGTCACCGGCAGTGTTGCGCAGGTTTCCTCCGCGACCGCGGTTCCCGCCGGCGTGCACGCAGCTGCCTCGACTATGACTTTCATAGTGGAGACCGACGACGAATGGCTCACCCGGATCGCGACCCTCCCCAGCGGCCGTGTGCGTCTGCTCGACGGGGACTCGAGCCGTCTTTCATTCGCGATCAACGGCAATCCGGGTATCGCCGTGTACGCAAACGAGGTGACCGAATCCGGCCGGATCGATCTACTACCGTTCCTCAAGGAACAGGCGATCAGCATCACTGCCCACCGCTTCGGCACGCCGAACCACCTCACCGACGTCCTCATCTAATTTTCAGCGATGTGTGACGCGCATCTCCTCCACCGCCTGTCGCGTGCACTCACCAAGCAGGCTGAGTAGTGCAGGCCATCCCGCCGAGCCCAGGAGCTTGAGGGGCGGAATTGCACTGCCTTGCGTCGGGTCGCCCGTTTCGGCATCGACGCGGGCAAGTTCGCTGGCGGCCTCTTCGGCCAGCGCGCAGTTCGCTGTCGAGCGGGATGCTGAGATCGGCGATGAACGCGGGCATCGACGCCAGGTAGGGGCGATGGTTACACGAAAACGCAGTCGGCACCTCGCCGAGTTGCGCTTCCCGTGCTTTGCTCATCCCGCGAGGA
>JAJAZI010000264.1 GCA_026785785.1 Microbacteriaceae bacterium | reverse complement strand
GTGGACGAGCGTGCGGGCGAGCGGTGCGTCGCGGGATTCGATCGCGCCGACGATCGCGCGGTGTTCCGCCCGCAGTCGCTGGGCCATTAGCTCCCACGACGGGAGGAACGCCGCCCCGGCGAGCACGTAGCCCTCGACCGAGCTGCGCAGCCCGGCCATCACGGCGGCGATGACGCCGTTGCGGGATGCCGCGGCGAGGGACACGTGGAAGGCGGCGTCGATCGCGAGGAACTCGGCGGTAGTGAGTTCGCCGTCCATCGCCGCAAGCAGCTCCGCGGCGGCGGTCAGGTCGGCGACATCCGACTCCGCCAGCGCGGTGACGACGGCGGACTCAAGCACGAGCCTCGTCGCGACGACATCCGCGACGTCGAATCCCCCGGCGGCGACCTGCAGCCGCATGAGCGCCGCCATGCCGCCGGAGGGGCGGGCAACGACGATCGCGCCGGCCTGCGGGCCCGAGCCGGTCTGGGTGCGGATGAGGCCGAGTACCTCGAGCACCCGCAGCGCCTCGCGCACCGACGAGCGGCCGACGCCGAGCTCGGTCGCGAGGGTGCGCTCAGGCGGAAGGCGGTCACCCGGGCCGATAGTGCCGGCGACGAGGTCGCCCTCGATGCGCGCGAGCACGTCCTGCCAGGCGCGGCGATCGGTGGATGGCACGGCGCTACCTCGCTTTATCTGGTGTGGTCTGACCACACCATACACGCGGGGAGGGGGTGCCGTCGAGAGCCGCTAGCCGCCCAGAACCGGATTGAGCGGCGGCTCGCCTTCCCGCAGCCGACGGATCTGCTCGAGCACGACCCTGTCGACGCGACCAGCCATCGCGTCGGTGTGGCCGCCGAGATGCGGCGTGATGATCGCCCCCGGCAGCGCCCACAGTGGGTGGTCGGCGGGCAGTGGCTCGGGGTCGGTCACGTCGAGGGCCGCTCGTCCGCGGCCGGCTGCGAGCCAGTCCACGAGGGCCGCGGTGTCGACGACGGCGCCCCGCGCGACATTGACGACGAGTGCGCCCGGGCGCAATAGCCCGAGGAACGCCGCGTCGACGAGGTGGCGGGTGTCGCCCGCGAGCGGGACGGCGAGCACCACGATGTCGGCCTCCGGCAGGAGTGCGCGGAGCGAGGCCATGCCGTGCACCTCGCCCCGGTCATCCGTCCGGCTCGACCTGGCGACCCGCACGAGCCGCGCGTCGAAGGGTGCGACGCGCTTCTCTATCTCGCGGCCGACCCCGCCGACGCCGATCAAAAGGACCGTCTTGTCCGCGAGTCCCGGATGCTGGGCATGCGCCCACTCGCCTCGCGGCTGCGCGGCCACCGCCTCGCCGATGCCTCGCTGGCTCGCGAGAATGAGCGCGAGCGCGAGCTCGCCGGTCGATGCCTCGTGCACCTCGACCGCGTTGCAGTAGACGATGCCGGCAGGCAGGGTCTCGCGCACGCCGTCGAAGCCGAGGGTCTGGCTCTGCACGACGCGCACGGACACCGCATCCAGCCCACGCAGCTCTGCCGGCGGGATCATGTACCGCAGCACCAGCAGGTCGATCGGCACGTCGGGGGCGGGGTCGCCGAGGTCCCAGACGATGATGCGCGAGCCGTCCGGCGGTGGGGACAGGCGCCGGGCGATCTCCGCGTCGGGCAGGGCGATGGTCAGCGTTCTCTCCACGGTTCTCTCCACGGTTCTCTCCACAACGCTCACGCTACCGGGCGGCTCGGGCCGAGGCATCGGCCACGGTCTAGGCTCGCGATGAGGTGACCGCCCGCCTCGTCGAGCGAAAGGTCTCCCGTGCCCGCAGGAGGCAAGCCACCCATGCGGCGGCGACTCGGCCTCGGATCCCGCCCGATCCTTCTGATCGCGTTCGCCTTCGCCGTGATGGCCGACCCCGTCTCGTCGGTGGCCTACGCGGTCGAGGCCGCGTTGCGCGCTCTCGACGGCGACCTGACCCTGCTCGTCCCGACCATGGGCCTCGTGGTCGGCATCGTCGCGATCGTCATCCTCAACTACCGGCAGCTCATCGCCCGCTACCCCGGAGGCGGCGGCGCGGCTGGCGCCGTCGGCGAGGCGTTCGGCGACGGCTGGTCGTTCCTGCCGATCGGCGCGCTCATCGTCGACTTCGTACTCACAATCGCGATTAGCGTGTCGGCGGGGGCCTCCGCGGTGATCGCCTACTTCCCGGAGCTCGCGCCGTGGCGGCTCGCCCTCGCGCTCGGGCTCGTGCTCGTCGTCGGCGGGATCACCCTGTTCGGCCACCTCGGGCGGGTGGTGTTCGCGGTCATGACGATCTCATTCATCGTCGTGGCGGTCATCGTGCTCGCCTACGGGCTCGCCGCCGACCCGCAACCGCCGGTGGATGCCGCGCCGACCGCCCCGGGCAGCGCCAGCATCCTCGCTGTGCTGCTCGCGTTCCCCGTCGCGATGGCCCTCGCGACGGGCGTCGAGGCGCCATCGTCGGCGATCGCCCAGCTCGGGCAGCTCGACAACGACGGCCGTCGCCGATTCGGCCAGCTCACCCTCTGGCTCACCCTCGGCGTCGTCGGCACGATCACGATCGGATTCGCTGTCGAGATCGCCCGGCTGCAGATCGCGCTGCCGTCCGCGGACTCCACCCTCGTCGCCGAGCTGGCCAGGATCGCGGCGCCGGCGCCCGTCTTCGCGGCCTTCCAGGTCGTCACGGCGCTGCTGCTGCTTGCGGCGGCGAGCTCGTCCTTCCAGGCCGGCCCCGGCCTGCTCGCCGCGCTCGCTATTCGCTCGATCGGCAACGGCAACGGCACGGGCCACGACATCGGCATCCTGCCCCGCGCGCTGGGCCGCACCAACCGGGCCCGCACGCCCTACTGGGGGGTCGCCCTCTTCGGCGCGCTCGCCATGATGATCGTCGCGATTGGCGGCGGGCGCGACCAGGCGTTGGTCCTCTTCTACGCCGTGGCGGTGTTCATCAGCTTTCTCGCGGGGCTCATCGCGATGGCCACGTTCTCGAAGCAGGACGGACGCCGGGGGTACTTCGCACTCAACGTGTTCGGGGCGGTCGTCGTGGGGTTCACCCTCGTCGCGAACCTCACCCGCGGCTACCCGCTCGTGAGCCTCGCGGCGACGCTCCTCATCGCGAGTGCCCTGTTCTGGATGTGGGTGCGCGCCGGCCGCCCGCGCGGGGTGCGCAATGTCGCGGCCGAGGCCGAACTCGAGGCGGCGGAGCTCGCGGGCGATGACCCCGTCGAGCCGGCCGCGCCCTAGCCTCGAAACGGGAAGTGCTCAGTCACCCGCGCTCACGCGGAGGCGAGCCAGAGGTCCGGTCCGAAGACCTCGTAGTGGATGTTCGCGGCTGGAAGCCCCGACAGGAGCGCCTGGTTGCGGATGAGGCGCATGAACGGGAGAGGCCCGCACAGGTAGAGCGTGGCATCGGCGGGGATCTCGACGTTGTCAAGGGACATGAAGCCGGTATGGGAGCCATCGTCGGCGCTCTCCACAGGGTTCTCGAGCCAGAGCTCGAGGGTGGCAAAGTCGAGGTGGTCAACGTCGTCGACCATCTGCTCGCGCATGGCCCAGCGCTCCGAGGTGCTCTCGGCGTGGAGCACAGTGACGGCGCGCTGGGAGTTCATTTCGACCAGTGATCGCAGAATGGACGCGCTCGGCGTGCAGCCGATTCCAGCCGAGGCCAGAATGAGGGCGCCGTCGCCGTCGGCGAGGGTCACGTCACCGCACGGGTGCGAGAGGACGAGCGTGTCGCCGACGTGCACGTCGCGGTGCAGGACGGGGGAGACCTCGCCGTCGGCATCGAGCCTGGTCGTGAAGACCCGCACGTCGGTGCCGGTTCCCGCGGACAGCGAGTACTGGCGCACCTGGTGGATGCCGTCGGGCATCATGACGCTCACGCTGACGTACTGCCCCGGGAGCGACTTCGACACGGGCGTGCCGTCGGCGGGCACGAGGGTGAATGTCATCGCCTCGGTTCCGGCGGCGATCTTCTCGGCGACGATCCACGGGGCGAGGGCTTTGTCGCTCGCGAGGCCGCCATACAGGCCGTTCTCCAGCTTGATCAGGGCGTGGGCCATGAGCCAGTACACCTCGGTCCAGGCGTCGGCGATCTCGGCCGTGATGACGTCGCTGAGCTCGTCGGCGATTCCCTCGAAGAGGTACTTGTAAACCACGTCGTACTGCTCGGGACGGATGTCGAGGGACACGTGCTTGTGGGCGATCCGGCTCAGCAGTGCCTCGGGGGTCGTCCCCGGGTTCGCGATCAGGTGGGTGGCGAAAGCGGCGATGCTCCCGGCGAGGGCCTGTTGCTGGGAGCCGTTCTTCTGATTAGAACGGCTGAACAGCCCGTCGAACAGCTCCGGGTGCGCGGTGAGCATTCGGCTATAGAAATTGCGGGCGATGGCGGGCATTCGCTCACCGACAAGCGGCAGGGTGGCTTCAATGATCGGGGTCGAGGATGCTGAGAGCATTTGTGCGGCTTCTTCCGTAGGGAAGCCCCAAAACTAGCATGAAATATGCAAGTATTTCACGGTGATCAGTCTGGGCGGGTGGTCAGCCCCACAAGAACCGGTCCCGCGAGGCTGCCGTGCGGCAGGTTCGCGATGATGAGCGCGTCGAGCTCGGTGTAGAAGGCTTCTCGCGCGCGGCCCAGAGCGCTTCGCAGGCCGCAGCCAAGCAGGAGAGGGCACTGGCCGTGGGGCGTTTCGCAGGCGGCGACATCCGTTCGAGTGTCGAGGCGGCGCAGCAGCCAGCCCACCGTGGCCTGTCGGCCTTGGGCGCTCAGGCGCACACCGCCGCTGCGGCCGCGAACGACCTCCACGAGGCCGAGTTCGCGAAGCCGGATGACGGCCTTGCTCACATGGTTGTACGGTGTGCCCACACGTTCCGCGATCACTCGTGCCGTCGTCAGGCCGGGATCGGAGGGCCCGGCAAGCAGCATCACGACCCGGAGGCAGACGTCAGAAAATGCGCTGATCCTCATGGGTCAAGAGTAGGTCCGCGTGGAGGTTGCGGGGATCCCGGGTTTTCCCGTGAGCCGGCTGCGGTGCGCGGCGTGTAGAGCAGTGGGGGGAACGACGCAGCGACGACCGCCCTGAGCGACTCGAGGTCGCCGGACACGGCGCCGAGGGTGCGCGACTGGATCAGCACGTTGCCGATCGCGGTCGCCTCCACCGGTCCCGCGAGCACCGGAAGTCCGGCCCGGTCGGCGATGAGCCTGCAGAGCAGGGCGTTCTGGGAGCCGCCGCCGACGAGGTGGATGACGTCGACGCGCTGTCCGGAGAGCTCGCTCGCGGAGCGGACCGCGGCGGCGAAGGCATCCGCGAGGCTTTCGATGATGCTGCGCACGAACTCCGCCATCGACGCGGGGATCGGCTCGCCGCGCCCGCGGCACAGCTGCGCGACGCGGGAGGGCATGTCGCCGGGGGCAAGCAGACTGGGGTCGTTCGCGTCAAAGACGGCGACGGGGGCGGTGACCGCGGCGGCATCCAGGAGTGAGGGCAGGTCGATGGTGTGGCCGTCGCTCTCCCAGGTGCGCACTGATTCGCTCAGCAGCCACAGGCCCATCACGTTGTGCAGAAACCGCACCCGTCCGTCGACGCCGACCTCGTTGGTGAAGTTCGCGGCGCGCGCCGCATCGGTGATGATCGGATGCTCGAGCTCGACGCCGACGAGTCCCCAGGTGCCGCAGCTGATATAGGCGAAGTTCTCGGTTGTGGCGGGCACCGCGACGACAGCCGAGGCGGTGTCGTGGGACCCGACGGCGATCAGATCGACGTCTCGGGCGAGACCGAGTTCGGTTTGCATCGTCGGCAGCAGTGGGGCGATGCGGTCGCCGGCGTCGACCAGCTCGGGGAAGATGCCGCGGGGAAGGCCGACCCGCTGCAGGAGGGCGCCGTCCCAATCGCGGGTCGAGAGGTGGAGCAGCCCAGTGGTCGAGGCGTTTGTGCGCTCGGCGACCTGACGGCCGGTGAGCCAATAGCCGAGGAGATCTGGGATGAGGAGCATCCGGTCGGCGCTGTCGAGGGTGCCGGCCTTACGGTCGGCGGCGAGTTGGAACAGAGTGTTGAACCGCAGGTGCTGCAGCCCGTTCGCGGCGTACAGCTCGCGGGCCGACACGAGGGCGTGTGTGGCCTCGACGCCGGCCGCGGTGCGTTCGTCGCGGTAGTGGAACGGGGTTCCCAGCATCCGTCCGTCCCGCAGCAGCGCGTAGTCGACCGCCCAGGTGTCGATGCCGATGCTGCCGAGTCCGGGCTCCTCGCGAGCCGCCGCGGCAAGGCCCGCGAGCACGCTGCGGTAGAGCTCGGGAATGTTCCAGTGCAGGCCTCCGGCCTCGCGAACGGGCGTGTTCGGGAAGCGCGCGACCGGCCTGATGCTCAGCTCGTTGTGACCGACATACCCGAGCATGACCCGCCCGCTCGTTGCCCCGAGGTCGACGGCCGCGACCGGTGTGCTCATCGCAGGAACGCGGCCGCGACGCCCGCGGCGCCTGGGATGTGCAGGCCGGGGGGGTGGGGGAGGTCGTTAGTGGAGAGCCCGCACCC
>JAJAZI010000263.1 GCA_026785785.1 Microbacteriaceae bacterium | reverse complement strand
GTGGGAACACCGAGGCCCGCCGCTGAATCCCGAGGAGGCAGGGGCGGGAGCGCCGCTGGGCTGTGTGCGACGTCGTACGCGCGGTCGCACGCTCTCTAGTTGCGGTTACGGTTGCGGTTGGCGTAGGCCGCCTTTGCCTGGGCGATCATCGCCTGACCCTGCGGACTGCGCCAAGCCCGGCGCGCCATTGGCAGGACTATGGGGAGGTATCGAAGAAATCGCATGGTGGCCTTCCAAATCGAGGTGTGACCCGGCATGTGAATCATAACCCGAGCCGAATCTGCCCACCCTGAGGATCTGACGCAGACCTAGGCGCACAGGTCGGTGCGCACGCAGTCGAGGTAGGTGTTGATCTTGCGCGCCCGGCGCACCTCCGCTTCGTCGATCTCGGCGATCAGCAGTTGTTCTCCGCCGCCCGCCGTGTCGAGGAACGTTCCGTAGGGGCTCACGATGCTGCTGAGGCCCGTGAATCCGGGCGCGGTGTGGTTGGCGTAGGCGATGTAGACGCCGTTCTCGAGCGCCCGCACCGGCACCATCATGGTCGAGATGCGCTCGGCGTTGTAGCTGAGCCCGGGGGTGGCGCCGCCGACGTCGCCCGTGGTGGGCACGGCGGTGGGGATGCAGAGCAGATCGGCGCCCCGCACCGCGGCGCTCCGGGCGTATTCGGGAAACTCGATGTCGTAGCAGAGGCCCAGCGCCAGGGTGAGGCCGCGGTAGGGCACGAGCTCGGGCAGCGCGTTGCCCGGGGCGAAGGCGGCCTTCTCGTCGGGGCCGAACAGGTGTGCCTTGCGATAGCGCGTGAGCTCGCTGCCCTGGTCGTCGAAGAGCGACGCGCAGATGTGGAGGTCGGAACCTGCCACCTCCACGCTCGAGCCGACGAGGGCGATGCCCTGCTTGCGGGCGATGCGGGCAAGCTCCGCCCGGATCGACTCGCCGTCGGAGTGCTTCACAAGTCCGGGCGCATACCCGGTGGCGAAGAGTTCCGGGGTCACGAGAAGGTCGGCGCCCTCGCTGGCCGCTCTCTGCGCGAAGAGCGCGACCGATTCGAGATTCTCGGCGACGGCGTTGATTCGGGCGACAGCCTGGAGAACAGCCATTCTGAGCATTGCGTTCTCCTGCCTGCCCGATTGCGGGCATCGTGCAACGAATACTAATTGACACACCGGTGGTCGAGGGCCACTATTGACCCAAAACCGAACGCTATTCGATTGAACAAGGGAGTGCAGTCATGGATTCTGCGGACGCGAACATCGCCACAGAGCTGGAGACCCGACTCAGTATTATCGACACCATTGAGCGAGACGACCCCTCGCGTCGCGAGCTCTCGGGGGCGGATCTCTCGCTCTTCATCGGCGTCTCTGTCGTGATCGTGCTTTTCGGCATCCTGGTGCTGGCGCTGTGACTACCCCGGGCGCCGACGGCGCACGATCCGACCGAGCCCAGCTCGACACTGCTTCCCTCGGCTCGCTGCCGCTGCTGAAGAAGGAGCGCATCTGGAACGCATCCGACTTCACTGGCGTCAATGTTGCGCTCGCGATCGCAACCTGGGCTTTCCTCGTCGGCGGTTTCACCGCGTTGCTGGTGGGATTCCAGCAGGGCATCGCCGCGATGATCATCGGCAACGCCATCGGCCTGTGCTTCATGGTTCTCGCGAGCGTGGTCTCGAGTCAGCGCTACGGCATCGAGCAGTACACTCTGCTGCGGCCCGTCTTCGGCGTGGTGGGTGTGGGTGTGCTCGTCTTCACCGTGATCCTGATCACCGAGATGGGCTGGTCGTCACTTCTGGCGATCATGGTCGGCCGCGCCGTCACTCAGGTCTCGAACTCGGCGTTCAGCACCGATTTCGGCCCCGAAAGCCTGCTCGTCACCTTCTTCGCGCTCCTCGCGATCGCCGTCTCCTGGTGGATCCTCTCTCGCGGCCCAGTCACGATCGGCCGTTTCAACAAGTTCATCGCGCCCGGACTGCTCATCGTGACTCTGTTCCTGATGGTCTACCTCGTGCTGAACACCTCGGTCGACACACTCTTCACAGCCGCCCCCCTCGCTCCGTTCGAGGACGACCAGCTCAACTTCATGCTCGCGGTTGAGTTCAATGCCGGGGTCGGTGTCTCGTGGTACCCCGTCATGGGCTCACTTGCCCGGCTGACGCGCTCGCCGCGGGCGGCCCTCTGGCCCGCCTACGGCGGTCTGCTCATCGCGACCCTCATCGCCCAGATCGTGGGGATGGCCGCCGCGCTGACCCTCGGCGACTCTGACCCGACGGTGTGGATGTTGCCCTTCGGCGGGCCGGTGCTCGGCGCGTTTATATTGATTTTCATCGCATTCGCCAATGTGACGAGCAGCTCGTCGATCGTTTATTCGACCGTGCTCGCGATTCGCCAGGCGAGTGGCAACCTGCTGTCACGGGTGAGATGGGCGTGGCTGTGTGCTGGCTTCTTCGTGCTGCCAGCGCTGCTCGCCTTCTTCCCCGGCTTCATGTACGACAAGTTCATGGTGTTCGTCACGCTGAGCGGCGCGTTCCTTTCGGCGATGTGCGGCGCGATCATCGCCGACTACTTCGTGCTTCGTCGCCAGCGCGTGTCGCTGCGCGACCTGTACGTGCCCGGCCGAACGAGCGCGTACCACTTCAACGGAGGCGTGAACTGGGCGGGAATGGGCGCCGTTCTCGCCGGCGCCGCGTTCTATCTCTGGATCTACAACCCGATCACGCTCGAGACGCATCCGCTCTTCTCCTACACGACCGCCTCGCTGCCTGCCGCGGTCGTCGGGGGCGTTGTGTACTTCGTGCTGGCGACGCTGCTCTACAAGCGGCGCAGCATCGGCGACTTCGGTCACCGCAGCACACCGGCAGGGGCATCACCGGCGCGAATCGAGCAGGCGTGACGCGGCTTGCGCGCGCCGCGGTGCACGACGGCTCCTCGAGCGGGCTCGAGATCCAGGCCGTCGAGGTCGCCGATCCCGGCCCAGGCGCCGTGCTCGTGCGCATGGGCGCCGCGGGGGTGTGCGGGTCGGACCGGCACGTGCTCGACGGCGACTGGATCCTCCCCTCCCCCACCGTCATGGGGCACGAGGGCGCCGGCACGGTCGAGGCGATCGGCGCGGGCGTCACCGATGTCGCGGTCGGCGACCACGTGATCCTGTCGTGGTTCTACCCGTGTCGCCGGTGCGTCGCCTGCCTGTCGGGCAAGGCCTACGTCTGCACCGGCAGCCGGTCGGAGGAGTGCGTGCTGCCCGACGGCAGCACCGCGCTCACCCGCGGAGGGGAGCGCATCTTCCCCTACCTCGCCGTCGGGTCGATGTGTGAGTACGCGGTCGTGCCCGAGTCCGCCGCCATCCGCATTCCCGAGGCCGTTCCGTTCGACGTCGCCAGCCTGATCGGATGCTCGATCGCCACCGGCTTCGGCGCCGTGACGCACGACGCCTCCGTCGAAGCGGGATCTTCCGCGGTCGTCGTCGGCAGCGGAGGGGTCGGCCTGTCGATCATCATGGCCTTGAAGCTCGTCGGCGCGAACCCGATCATCGCCGTCGACCGCAGCGCGGAGAAGCTCGAGGCGGCCCGCCGTCTCGGGGCCACCCACACACTCGAGGCCGGACCCGACCTCGCCGAGCGCGTGAGGGAGCTCACCGGCAACGGGGCCGACTACGCCTTCGAGGCGATCGGCCGCTCGGAGACGATCGAGTCGCTGCCCGAACTCATCGCCCCCGGCGGCAAAGCGATCATCGTCGGGCTCCCGCCGCGGGACACGCCGGTGGCCATCGACGCCCTCGCCCTCGCCGAGAGCGGCAAGTCGCTCATCGGATCCAACTACGGGTCGACCGTGCCCGGGCGGGACTTCCCGCGCATTGCCGAGCTGTACCTCGCGGGCAAACTCCCGGTCGACGAGCTCATCTCGCACCGTATCCCGCTCGAGGAGGTGAACGAGGCCTTCGACGCCATGCGGCGAGGCGAGCGTGCCCGGAGCGTGATCGTCTTCTGATCGTGGGCAGGCCACTCAGCCCGCGGCTCTCCCCGGAGAAGATCTGCCGCGCCGCGCTCGAGCTCGTCGACGAGCGGGGAGACTTCACCCTGCCGCGCCTCGCGCGGCGGCTCGGGGTGAGCCCCTCGTCGATCTACCACCATGTGCAGGGCCGCCCGGAGATCAT
>JAJAZI010000262.1 GCA_026785785.1 Microbacteriaceae bacterium | reverse complement strand
TCGCACGCCGGGCCGAGTTCTGCTTCGTGACCAAGGTCAAGGTCGTGCCGAGCGGGCTCTCGAGCGACGGGCCGCTCATCGGCGCCGCGGCGCTCGTGCACCGGGCGGAGAGAGTCTCCTAGCGCCAGTCGAGTCCGCTCAGCGCGCGAGCGACTCGGCGATCTCGTCCTCGACGAACGACCGCGTGCGCAGCAGCAGCGCCGGGACGACGCACGCGAGGGACGCCGCGATCAGCATGACGAGCGGCAGGGTCCAGCCGCCGGTGGCGTCGTGCAGCAGACCGAAGGACACGGGGCCGGCCATGGCGACGGCATAACCGACTCCCTGCACGAAGCCGCTGAGCGCACCGGACCCGTTGGTCGTGCGTGTGCGGAGATTGATGAGCGTGAGGACCCCGGGGAACATGATGGTGCCGATCCCCGCGCAGCCGACCCAGACCGCGAGCAGTGAGCCTGGCGCGAGCAGCAAGCCGACGTAGCCGACAACGAGCAGGGTGATGCCCAGGAAGACGAGGATGCTGACGTCGGCGAGCCGGCTGATGACCCGTGGGATCACAATGGCGAGAGGCAGGCCGAGCGCGACGTAGAGCGCGAGGTAGCTACCCGCGACGAGGGCCGAGACGCCTGCCGTCTCGATCAGCAGCCGGGGAAGCCAGGAGATGAGGGCGTACACCTGGAACGAGGTGAGCGAAAAGACCATCGCGAGCGCCCAAGCCGTGCGGGATCGCCACATCGCCGTGTGGTGGTGGGAGGCCGCCCGTGTGTCTCGCGCCCCCGCATCCGACCCCAGCGCTCGCCGCTCGCGTTGCGTCCTCACGATCACGACCAGCCAGGGCACGAGCGTCAGCGCGGCGAGGATCGACCACATTCCGAGCGAGGCGCGCCATCCGGCCGCCTCGGCCGCGGGTGCGGCGAGCAGCGCCGGCACGGCGCCGCTGATCGCCATGAGCGACGCATAGGCGGTGGTCATGAGCGGGATGCGGTCGGGGAAGTACTGCTTCACGAGCGGCGGGAGCAGGATGTTGCCGATCCCGATCCCGGCGAACGCGACGACGCTCCCGGCGAGCAAGAACTGGTAGTTGTCCGCACTGCCGCGCAGCAGGTGCCCCGCCACCATCATGCCGATCGCCGCGACGAGCAGCGGTTCCAGGCCGAAGCGGCGTCCAAGCCGCGCCCCGAACAGACCGGAGAGCGCGAACGCCACCGGCGGCAGCGCACCGATGACGCCAAGACCGAGGGTGTCGAGCGGGATGTCCGCACGGATCTCGGCGACGATCGGCGAGATGGCGGCCACGGCCGTGCGCAGGTTGAGCGCCATCAGGAGGATGCCGATGAGGGCGAGGCTCCGGCCTGCCCACAGCGGCAGAGGGCTCGTGTCAGGCATTATCTTTGAGCATACCCACCAGTCCTTCCGGAGGTCTCCTTGTCTGACTTCTCCCGCCACCTGCCCCTGAGCCAGCGTGGCAGCGGCGACGAGTCGACGGTCACGAACGACTGGCGACCGCTCACCGGGGAGTGCCTGCTGCTGGTCTGCACCGTGCTCGAGGGCGTCGCGGACGAGCAGTGGGACGCCCCGAGCCTGCGCGCCGGCTGGCGGGTGCGCGACGTCGCCCGAGACCTCGCCTGGCGGCTCGACAGCAGTGCGCTCGATCGTGCGCGACGCCTCCTCCGCGCCGCTCTCGTCGGGTGGGGCTCCCCCGCGAGAGGCCGGCGCATCATCGCCGCGCGGCTCGGCGACTCCGACGCGCTCGATCTCCTCCGGCGGCTGCGTGCCATCGCTGGTGACAGGCTCGCCCGGCGCGGCCCGCACGGCGTCGGCGGGCTCCTCGCCGTGGTCGTCGACGGCTACGACCTCGCCCAGTCCTTCGGCCGCCCCCTCGCATTCCCGAGCACCGCGACGGGCGCCGTCGCCCTCGCCAGCGCTCTCGCGGCATCCACCCCCATCACGGCGGTGGCTCGCGGCCGCGCGCTGAGGGCGACGGATGCCGAGTGGACGGTGGGACGGGGACCGGAGCTGGCCGGCACCGCCGAGTCGATCATCCTGTTCCTCGCCGGGCGCAGCGGGAAGCTGCCGCAGACCGGGCAGTGACCGCGCTCAGCCCAGCAGCGACCAGGCCTTGCGCTTGATCAGCACATGCCCGCGGTCGGTCGACAGCCGCGTCCACGGTCCGGTCTCGAAGATGCGGACCTGGTCGCTGAGGAAGCCGAGCGACAGCGCGGCGAACGCCCCGCCGGCCGGAACGTGTTCGAGACCGGGGATCGGCCGGCCCCATACCTCGGCGCGCACGCGGTGCACGATCTGCTCCCCGGTACCGGTGGGGATCGCCTGGGCGACCTCGTCGATTCCTGCCTTCGCGACGGGCTCGAGCACGCTGGACTCCGTGGGGTCGAGGCTCTTCCAGCCGCCCCGTGGCGGCGAAATCGCCGCCCAGGTCACGGTGTAGACCTGCATTGGCACGCTCACGACTACGGGGGCATCAGCCGACCGCTCGGCGTCGCCCTCAAGGCGTGCGAGGCGCTCGAGGAACGATCGCACCGGCACGACGACGTCGAAGGTGACCGGCGCTGAGAGCTCGAAGGTGCGTAGCCCCAGAACCGTTGGACTCTGGTCGAGCAGCCCGGACGGATAGAACACAGCGACATAGACCGCGAGCACGCTGCCATCGGCGATCAGGCGCACGGAACCGTCCTCGACGCGACCGGCGCGACCGAGGTAGACCTGCAGGTCGTTGAGTGACAAGGAGTCAGTAAGGGAAAATTCGAGGCTCATCTGCACTCTAAAATACCCACTATGGCGCCCGCCCGGGTACCACCCCGTCCGACGACCTCGGGAGAGCGCATGACCGACCCCCTCGCCGGGCTGCTGACGGCCCTCGATCTCACCGACACCGGAGCCCGCACGAGCGAGGATATCTTCACCGGCCCGAGCCAGTGGATGCCGCTGGGCCGTGTGTTCGGCGGGCAGGTTCTCGCCCAGTCGCTCGTCGCCGCGATGCGCACCGTCCCCGAGGGCCGGTTCGTGCACTCGATGCACGGCTATTTCCTCCGCCCCGGCGATGTGAGCCTGCCGATCACGTTCTCGGTCGACCGCATCCACGACGGCCGGTCGTTCTCGACCCGGCGCACCCAGGCCTACCAGGAGGGCAACCCGATCCTCTCGATGATCGCGTCGTTCCAGGACGAGGGCGAAGGGGTCGAGCACCAGATCGACATGCCAGCCGACATCCCCGATCCGGAGAGCCTGCCGAGCGCCGCCGAGGCCCTGGGCAAGGTCGACCACCCGATCGCGCGGTATTGGGCGTTCGAGCGCCCGTTCGATATGCGCCATGTACCCTCCCCGGTCTTCCTCAGCGTCGAGGGCGGCCACGTCGCGCATCAGGCCGTGTGGATCAAGGCCATCGGAACGCTCCCGGACGACCCGAATCTGCACCGGGCGGGGGGGGGGGGGCCGACCGCCCCGCCACCCACCCCGCCCCCGCACACCCCCACCCACCCCCCGGCCACAGCCCCCCCCCCCCCCCCCCCC
>JAJAZI010000261.1 GCA_026785785.1 Microbacteriaceae bacterium | reverse complement strand
CTGCAGGCATCCGGAGTCATGCTCGAGAGGCCAATCGCCGTGCACACGGTCGTCGGCGAGGAGGACGGCGGGCTCGGAGCCTTCGGCACGATGCTCCGCGGGCACACGGGCGACGCCGCCGTACTGACGGAGCCAACGAGCGGGCGGATCGTCACCGCCTGCGCCGGGGCGCTCACCTTCGAACTCAACGTAACCGGGCGGGCCGCGCACGGCAGCACCCGCCTCGAGGGCGTGAGCGCGCTCGAGGCGTTCCTCCCGATCATGGCCGCGATCCAGACGCTCGAAATCAGGCGCAACGCCAACCCGCATCCGCTGTTCTCCGACTACCCGCTGCCCTACCCGATCTCGATCGGCACCGTTCGGGCGGGCGACTGGGCGAGCAGCGTTCCCGACCTGCTCATCGCCGAGGGCCGGCTCGGGGTGCGGCTCGGGGAGGACCCGGCGGATGCGCGGCTCGAGTTCGAGATCGCGATCGCGGAGGCGAGTGCTGCCGACCCGTGGCTGAGCGACAACCCGGTCGGGGTGACCTGGCCCGGCGGCCAGTTTGCGAGCGGACGGATCGATGACGACCACACCTTCATCGACGAGGTGGCCTCGGCGATCATGTCGCTGAACGGCGGCTCGGTTCCGCCCCGGCGAGCGGCGCCGTACGGCAGCGACCTGCGCCTCTACTCCGACATCGGCGGCATCCCGAGCCTGCACTTCGGTCCCGGGGACGTGCGGTTCGCGCATGCCCCCCGTGAGCAGGTGCTCATTGACGAGCTCGTCGCGGTCACCCGCTCGCTCACCGTGCTCGCGGTGCGGCGCAGCGGCGCGCACTTTTAGCAAACGACGCGCAAACGACGCGCAGCCGACTCTTCTACTATCAGTAGGTGACAACCGCAGACGCGTTCGCCCTGGTGCTCGAGCTGATCACGTGGGTGGGGCTGCTGCCGGGCATCGTCCTGCTCGTCGCGGGCTATGTCCGGCGGGCGTGGGCGAGTCGATTCCAGGAGACCTGGGGCGTCATCGTGCAGTCACCCGCCGGCACCGACCATCTCTGGTTCCGCTGGATGGACCTGCAGCGGGAGCTGCAGTCGGCGCCCGTCTCGCTCGACGCGGACGAGTCCCTCGAACTCGGTGACGAGGTCAAGGTGTACTTCGATCCGCGCAATCCCGAGAACGGGCGCCTCGATCATCCCTCCGCCGACGGCCGGCTCATGCGCATTCTCGGCTGGCTTCTTGTCGGAGTGGGATCCGCTGCGGCGATCGTTCAGCTCGTCATACTTTTCTCGCAGTAGCGTGCGGCAGCGCGTCGTCGGCGTTCGGCGTCGTCTCGACCTTGGCGAGCGGGTCGACACCGTGCGAGTCGACGCTCATCGTCGCCTCGTCGAACGGCTCGAGTCCGCCGAGCACGCGCCCCATCTGAAGAGTGTCTGTGCCCTTCGTCCAGTGCCCGACGAGCACGGTGGCCACGGCGTTCCCCGTGAAGTTGGTGAGCGCCCTGGCCTCGGACATGAACCGGTCGATGCCGACGATGAGGCCGACACCATCGACGAGGTCGGGGCGATGCGCCTGCAGCCCGCCGGCCAGCGTCGCAATGCCCGCACCGGACACCCCCGCGGCGCCCTTCGACGCGATGATCATGAAGATGAGGAGGGAGACCTGCTCGCCGAGCGCAAGCGGGGTTCCCATCGCCTCCGCGATGAACAGCGACGCCATCGTGAGGTAGATCGCGGTGCCGTCGAGGTTGAACGAGTATCCGGTCGGAACCGTGATACCCACGACCGGCTTCGAGATTCCCAAGTGCTCCATCTTGGCGATGAGCCGCGGCAGCGCCGCCTCCGATGAGGAGGTCGAGACGATGAGCAGGTACTCGCGGGCGAGGTACTTCATCAGCGAGAAGATGTTCACGCCGGTGACGACCTTGAGCAGCGTTCCGAGAACAAACACGATGAACAGAATGCAGGTGATGTAGAACCCGATCATGAGCGTCGCGAGGCTGATCACCGCTTGGATGCCGGTCGAGCCGACGACAGCGGCGATCGCACCGAACGCGCCGATCGGCGCCGTCCACATGATCATCGAGAGGATCTTGAAGACCAGCACCTGGAGGTGGCGCACGCCAGTGAGGACCGGCTGGCCCTTCGAGCCGAGCGCCTGCAGGGCGAAGCCGACCAGCAGCGCAACGAAGAGGGTCTGCAGGATGCTGCCGTCGGTGAGCGATGAGAACAGCGACACCGGGATGATGCCGAGGATGAACTCGGTGGTGCCCTTCGACTCCGTGACCCCGGCATCGTAGGTCGTACCCGAGATGTCGAGGCCGGCGCCGGGCTGGATGATGTTTCCGACGACGAGGCCGATCGCGAGAGCAAAGGTCGACATGATGATGAAGTAGCCGAGCGCGAGGCCACCGACCTTGCCGACAGTGGCGGCCCTGGCGACCGAGCCGACACCGAGCACGATCGTGCAGAAAATGATCGGCGCGATCATCATCTTGATGAGTCCGATGAACGCCTTGCCGACAGGCTCGAGGGTCTTGGCGAACTCGGGGGCCGAAAGTCCCAGAATGATTCCCGCAATGACCGCGACGATCACAAAAATGTAGAGATAATGTTGGCGGTCAATCCGCCTGAGCGTTCCGATTACATTGGCCACTGGGTATCCTCACTGATCAGTTCGGCACTTCTTCGCTGCCGACACCATTGGTGGATCCACCATGGGCCGTGTGAGCAACGGTGACCACCTTGTGGTCATAATGTGCAGGGGGACAGCACAGACCGGGCTGCGCCGGCCGGGAGGACCCATGACGATTCGGCCGCGCGACTGGAGCATCGCCACCCGCCTGTTCGTCGCGCAGTTGGTCGGGATCCTCGCGTTCGTGACCGTCACCCTCACGGTGCTCGTGGTCGACTCCCGCGTGCGCGAGGAAAGCGATGCGGCGGGACGAGCGCTCGCGATCGCGACGTCCATCGCGGATAACCCGTTCGTGGTCGAGTCGCTG
>JAJAZI010000260.1 GCA_026785785.1 Microbacteriaceae bacterium | reverse complement strand
TGCCGGCGTTGTTGCGCAACTCGGCCGCGACGATCGGGGTGCGCAGGTTCAGGAGCGGCAGGTACTCGGAGGCGTGCTTGGACACCCCGCCGCCGACAATGAACAACTCGGGATAGAGGTAAGCCTCGAGGCGTTCGTAGTAGCGCTGGAGCCGACCGGCCCACTCGGCCCAGTTCAGCTTCTCGCGCTCCTTGGCGGAGAACGCCGCCCGGGTTTCGCAGTCGATGCCGTCGATCTCGAGGTGGCCGAGCTCGGCGTTGGGAATGAGGTGGCCGCGATGGATGAGAGCCGTTCCGATGCCCGTCCCGAGTGTCGTGATGATCGCGAGGCCCTTGACCGTCCGCGCCGCGCCGAACCGCTGCTCGGCGACGCCGGCGGCATCCGCGTCGTTGATGAAGTGGATCTCGCGCCCCAGCGCCTTCTCGAAGAGCTTTTCGGCCTGGAGTCCGATCCACCCGTCCGAGACGTTCGCGGCCGACATGGTCACTCCACCGACGATCGCCGCCGGAAAGCAGACGCCGACGGGCGTCTTCTTGTCGACGCCGCCCATCTTCGCGATGAGCTCGATGACCGTCTCGACGATGGCGGACGGGAAGCCACCGGCCGGAGTCGGGAGTTTGCTGCGGCTCGTCAGCAGCTCGCCCGACTTGACGTCGACAAGCGCCCCCTTGATACCCGTGCCGCCAATGTCGATTCCCACAGCCTTAGTCGTCATGAGGCCAATCTAGTTCTTCCGGCCGTTTCCCCTCGCCCCGCCCGCTCGCTGCACCTAGGTTTGGTGCGAAGCCAGGAAGGACTGTCCATGAACAAGATCTCCCTCACCGCCCTCGCCCACGAGGAGCTCGAACATGCTCAGAGCGCCGCGAACGGGCGGAGCACGAAATCACTGCACGGCGGCTCCGACCACCTGCTTCGCCAGACCATCATCGCCCTCTGCGCTGGCCAGTCCCTCGCCGAGCACAACAATCCGGGGGAGGCCACCGTGCAGGTGCTGCTCGGCCGGGTGCTGCTCACCTCGGGAGAGCAATCGTGGACCGGCTGGATCGGCGACCTGCTGGTCGTGCCGAGCGCGCCGCATTCCCTCGAGGCCGTGGAGGATGCCGTGGTGCTGCTCACGGCCGTCAGGCGCCCATAGGGGTCACCGCCCGGGCGACGACTAAGGGAGTGTGAGGATCTCGGCGCCGCGCTCGGTGACCACGAGGGTGTGCTCGAACTGCGCCGTGATGCTCTTGTCTTTCGTCGTAATGGTCCAGCCGTCGTCCCACTGGTCCCAGTCGGCCGTGCCGAGGGTGAGCATGGGCTCGATCGTGAACACCATGCCCACCTCGCAGACATCGGTAAACCGGTCGGTGTCGTAGTGCGGGATGATGAGCCCGGAGTGGAAGGCCTCGCCGACGCCGTGCCCGGTGAAGTCGCGCACCACGCCGTAGCCGAAGCGTTTCGCGTAGGACTCGATCGCGCGTCCGATCACGTTCACCTGCCGGCCGGGGGCGATTGACCTGATGCCGCGGCGCAGGGCCTCCTCGGTCCGCTCGACGAGGTCGACGACCTCCTGGCGCACGTCGCCGACGAGGAAGGTGCGGTTGCTGTCACCATGCACGTGGTTCTTGTAGGCGGTGATGTCGATGTTGACGATGTCGCCGCTCTCGAGCACCGTGTCGTCGGGGATCCCATGGCAGATGACCTCGTTGACCGAGCTGCACAGCGACTTCGGGAACCCGCGGTAGCCGAGCGTCGAGGGGTAGGCGTCGTGGGCGATCATGAAGTCGTGCGCGATCTGGTCGAGCTCCTCGGTGGTGATGCCGGGGCGGATGTTCTCGCCCACGAGGGCGATGGCCTCCGCCGCGATCCTGCCCGACTGCCGGATGAGCACGATCGTTTGCGGCGGGTAGACGTCGGAGCCGGCGAACGGCGACGGTTCACTCTTGCCAACGTACTCCGGGCGCGGAATGTGCTTCGGGACGGCTCGGAGCGGGGAGACGACCCCAGGGACGAGGTGACCGTGCGAATCCCGAGGCATAGGCTCAATTGTAAGTTGACACGAGGAGGCAGCCATGACGCAGTGGTATTACAACCGCAAAACGGGCGAAGTCGAGGAGGGCCCCCAATCGCTCGGCAGCGACCGGGACGGCCCATTCGACTCGAGAGAGGACGCCGCGCGCGCCCCGCAGATCATCGCCGAGCGCGCCCGCAAGTGGGCAGCGGAGGACGCGCTCGACGACAGGTGACGGGCGCGGGGATCACCCCTCGTATTCGTGTTCCGTCGCCGGGTAACTGCCGGAGCCGACGTCGGCGATGTAGGCCTTCACGGCATCCGTCAGCACCCCGCTGAGGTTCGCGTACTGCTTGACGAACTTGGGGATGCGTCCGGTTGTCAGTCCCGCCCAGTCGGTCCAGACCAGGAGCTGCCCGTCGACGTGGGGCCCGGCTCCCACACCGATCGTCGGGATCCGGATCGTCTCGGTCACACGCTGTGCTGCGGCGGAGGAAACCATTTCGAGCACGACCGCGAAGGCCCCGGCATCCTGCACCGCGATTGCGTCGGCGAGCAGCGCATCTGCGCTAGCCCCTCGGCCCTGGATGATGTGCCCGCCCAGACCGTGCTCGCTCTGCGGGGTGAACCCGATATGCGCCATGACCGGGATGCCCGCCTCGACGATGCGGCGGATCTGCTCGGCGCTGCGCACCCCGCCCTCGAGCTTGACGG
>JAJAZI010000259.1 GCA_026785785.1 Microbacteriaceae bacterium | reverse complement strand
CGCTCGAGCGCATCGGTGGTCTTGACGGCAGCGGGGCTAGCGGAAAGTAGGCGCCGAGGCGTCGCCGACTGGTGTGTTGGGGCCGTCGCCGCGCTGAGAGTACGCGATTTGGCTGCTCCGGGCGGCTCTCAGCAGCCAATTCGCGTACTCTCGCGAGGGGTTCGGTAAGGGGGCACGGAGCCACCAAGCAAACATGGGGACTGCGCTGAAAGTACGCGATTTGGCTGCTCCGAGCCTCTCTCAGCAGCCAATTCGCGTACTCTCGCGAGCGGTTCGGCGGACAGCACCACCTCAGAGGAGCTTTGCGGATGTCTCCGGCCCGCATCTGACTCAGCGGGCCGGCCAGAAGGAGGCCGCCCACGCGATCGTCGAAAGCTTCTTCTGGCCCGCGGCGGAGGGGTGGAAGTAGTCGACGGTCGACACATCGCTGGCGATGAAGTCGGTGTTGAACACGGCGCCGCCGTCGAAGCGGCACCGGTTCGGCGTTGCCGCGCTGACGAACGAGGCGCAGACCTCTCGCAGCACTTGGTTGAACTCGGCCTGCCGCTGAATCACCGGCGTCTGGTCGATGCCCGCGGTGAGCATGAGCGGGCAGACGTCGTACCGGTCCCACGCCGAGAGCGCGCTGGTATTGGTCCTCAAGAGGTCGTGGAGGCGCTTGAGGTCGGGGATCGACGCGACGAGCACTGAGCTGCCGGGAGATGTCACGTAAAGATTGGTCATCGCCGTCTGGAACTGCGTGCGGAAGGTAGCGGTGTCCGTCAGGCTCGTGCCGCAGAGGTCGTTGGCGCCGATGAGGACGGTGACGTAGCCGGGCCGGTAGCCGCCGGCGAGGATGCTCGCGAACTGCCCGTTGAGGCTCGCCATGGTCGCGCCACTGAAGGCGGCGTTCCTCGTGGCGAGGCGACTGTTGTAGTCCTTCAGTCGCAAGAAGTGGCTGTCAACGCTCGTGTTCGAGCCCGTCGTCCATGATGCCGAGGCGCACCCGCCGAAGACGGTGCAGGCGAGGCTGTGGTTGGTGGCGATCGAGATGGAGTCGCCGGCGGCGGCCATCGCCTTGGGGATGGCGAGTTCGGCAGTGGTACCGCCTCCCCCGCCGCTGGGCGGGCTCGTCGGCTTCGCAGCGTTGGCCGCGAGCGGCGATCCGGTGACGACGAGCGCAAGCGCGAGGGCGATCGCGGCGACGGTGCCGCGAGGGCGTCGGGTGCGGCCGGTCGCGCCGGATGCCGATGCTGATTCGGGGGTGAGGGGCCGGGTCGCTCGCACGGTGCGCTCCTTGCTTTCGGGTGCCGCGATTTTAGTGAATCCTGCTCCTCTCCGCCAGTAGTATTACCCGTCTACGGGAAGCGCGATGCTGCCATTGCTGCGCTCGGGATCATAGGGGCCGGGGCGATCGGTGGCTCACTCGGCGCACTGCTCGCGCGCGGCGGCCACGAGGTGCAATTCGCAGCCCCCGGCGGGCACTTGCAGCGATGCGGGAACCCAGCTTGCGGCTCTCCGGGGAGGGTGCTCGAGCGCGTCGACGGGCTCGGGGGCATCCGGGCTAGCGGGAAGTAAGGGGTGAGGGTTCGCGGCTAGGGCATCGGCGCGGTGTCTGCCGCGTGAGCCGCCGCCCCGACCGCGGTTGTCTTCTCTTCTCGCTGGTCGCCAGTAAGAGTGAGTGCGGAAACGACGAGCCACGCGATGCCGGCGAGCGCAGCAAACTTGAAGAGCATCTCACCGAAGCTGAGCCACACCAGCGACCCGCCGGGATCGTACTTGTCGAGGTTCACCGTCGCGAGGCCGACGATAAGGGCGCCGATCAACATCCCGACGAGAGTAAATACCCCTAGCGCTGCCCTGTAGCCGTTGTGCCATTTCATGGAGTGAGCATAGCGGTGAACAGAGAGATACTCACACCCCTCCGACGGCGAGATCCGATCGCGCGGGCCTGGCTCGACCTGCGACCCGACCTGCCCAAGTGCGCCGGCCTGCCCGGCGTCACCTGAGACGAGGTCGGGCTCCCCGAGTCCGAGGGCTGCTGAGGCGCGCCTACCGCTCCGGATGCTCCAGGTGGTCCGAGAAGCTCGCGAGGTCCAGGGAGAGAGCGCGTGCCCGTGACGCGAGATCGTCGCGTGAGGGGCCGGTCGCCGGAGGAGTGTTGCTGACGACCGCGGGCACAGCAGGCGCCGGAGCGAGCTCGGAGTCCGACCCCTTCAGCACGTCGATGTCGAACACGATGCGGTCGGCGCGATGCCAAGTGCGGAAAAACTCGACCGGGTTACCTGCTCCGTCGAAACTGGTGCCCTCGAGCAGGAGTAGAGGAGCGCCCGCCGGCACCCCTAGCGACGCGGCGAGCTGAGAGGATGCCTCGACGGCGCGCACCTGTCGGCGTCCGGAGACGATGGCGATGCCGTACTTTTGCCGCATTTTGGCGTGCAGCGAGGTGTCGGTGAGCTCGTCCGCCGTCAAGCCCGCGGCCAGCTGGCGCGGCAGCCAGGTGTGGATCACCGCGACCGGCTCGCCCGCGGCGGACCGCAGCCTGCGCAGACCCATTATCTCCGAGACGCCGAGCGCGGCCTCGGCGACCGCGTCGCGCTCCGGCTCCAGCGAGAGAACGCGGGTGGTCACCTCGGGCAGCTGCGTCGACAGACCCGAGATGCGCTGCACCAACCGGTGGTGCTCTCCGCGCGGGGCGACAACGCTGCCGCGGCCGCGGCCGCGCTGGATGAGCCCGTCGACCGAGAGGGAGTGGAGTGCCTGGCGCACCACAGATCGGGAGATGCCGAACTTGTCCTGCAGCTCGGCCTCGGTGGGCAGCTGGGCGCCCGGGGGCAGCGAGCCGTCGGTGATGCGCGACCGCAGCACCACGCCCAATTGCGCGTGGAGTGGGCCCCCGTTCGTCGGATCGACCGTGCGATCTGCCAGCTCGTCAAGCCATTTTGGCACGGTCTCCCCATCGATCATCGGTCAGGCAGGAACATCCATCTTCTGCGCGGTGCGCCAGACGTGGTCCCAACCGGGTGCCAGCTGTGCTGCTCGCTCCAACGAGAGTACAAGGCTCGCCTCCCGGGCAATTCCCTTGCCGGCGATGTCGAACGCGGTGCCGTGGTCGACTGAGACGCGCACCACGGGAAGCCCGACGGTGATGTTGACCCCGTCGTCGCCGTAGACGGCCTTGAAGGGGGCGTGGCCCTGGTCGTGGTAGCAGACGACGACGAGCTTGTACTTGCCGCGCACCGCCGCGGGGATGAGGGCGTCTCCGGGCACGGGGCCGACGACGTTGAGTCCGCGCTCGCGGGCGGTTGCGACGGCCGGGGCGAGGATGTCGGCGTCTTCGTCGCCGAAGAGACGGTTCTCGCCCGCGTGCGGGTTGAGTCCGGCAAGCCCGATGAGTTCGTCGGGAGTGCCCATCGACTTGGCGAATGCTCCCGCGAGTTCGAGCACGTTGACGGTGCGATCGATCGTGATGTTCTCGATTGCCTGGCGCATCGAGACGTGGGTCGTCAGGTGGAAGAAGTACAGCTCCCCCGCCGACAGCACGAGCGAGAAATTCTCCACGCCGAATTCGTGCGCGAGCAGCTCGGTGTGGCCGGGCCAGTTGTGTCCGCCGGCGTGCATTGCGGCCTTGTTGAGCGGGGCGGTGACGATGCCGTCGACCTCACCTTCGCGGGCCAGTCGGCACGCCTCGACGACGAACCGGTACGAGCCGTCGCCCGCGACAGCGCTGAGCTCGCCGAGCGGAACATCCGCTAAAGAAGGTCCGGTCTGAATCAACTCGATGGTGCCGGGAATGTTGAGCGCCTCGGATACCGCGCTGATCACCACGACCTTGTCGGGGTAGCCGCCCACATTCTCGACGCCGCGGCGCATGGCCGCTTCGTCGCCGATCACCACGGGAATGCACTTCTCGCGCAGGTCGTCGTGGCCGAGCAGCGTCTTGGCCGTGATCTCGGGACCGATGCCGGCGACATCTCCGAGGGTGAGGGCGAGGCGGGGAAGGTTCATGAGGTGACTCCAGGGTCGGTCATTCGAGCAGTTCGGGGAGAAAATCGGTGAGAGCGGATGTCGAGCCGAAGCCGCCCGCCTTGGTGACAACGGTAAGGCCGTGGAGGCGTCCGCCCTCGATGACGCCGATGGGGGTGCCCTCGCCGATCGCGTGAGTGACCTGCACCGATTCGGCCTCGAAGCGGTCGAGCACTGCGCGGGCACCCTCGCCACCCATGAGCACGAGGGATCCGGCGCCGAGGGTCGACACCACTGCATCGGCGATGGCGGCGAGCGCCGCGGCGACGCGCACCGGCACGGCGTTCGCGCTGTCATCTCCCAACGGGTCGCGCTGCCGCGCCGGACTGAGGATCACGATCACCGAAGCGGATGTTCCGGCGTCGAAGTTCTCGGCGATCCACGAGCTCATTGCGCCGTCGGCCGCAAGGATCTCCTCGAGCGTCGGCGCGAGGGTATGCACGCCGATCCGGGAGTCGAGCAGGTGCGTGTACTGCGCGCGGGAGACGTCGTGGAGCGAGCTGAGGACGACGACCGAGCGGCCCGCAGTTGCGCTGCGCGTGGCGGCGGTCGGCGCGCTTCCACTCCCCCACACCCGCGCCATCTGCACGGCGAGTCCGGCTGATCCGACCGGCACGGCGCGGGCACCCAGCAGTTCGATGGCCGCCGCGAGGAGGGCGAGGTCGGCGTCGGTTGAGGCGTCGACGGTGACTACATTCGAGGCCGCCGCAGTGATGAGTGCGGCGAGGGCCTCGGCATCCGCTTGCCCGATCCGGATTCCGACGCTGCCCGGCACCAGGTCGGCGAGCACGCTCGTGGCGACCGGGGTCACCGGGTCGCGGCCGACCGAGGTGGTCTCGACTCCCGCTCCGTCGACGAGCAGCAGGCCGCCCTCGACCGTGCGGCCCATTGCCGGGTAGGCGGGGCAGACGATCGCAATGGCGTTGGGGTAGCGGTGTGTCCAGGCGTTGAGTGCGCCGCGAATCTGGCCCGGCACCGAGCCGCGCAGGGTCGAGTCGATCTTGACGAAGAGGCGGTCGATGCCCGACCCCATCAGGGCTGTGACGGCGCTCGAGGTGCTCAGGCGAGCGGCCTCCGCGTGCTGGGCGCGGGAGTCGGTGACGACCGCGACGACCGACCCCGGTAGCACGGCGACCGCGAACAGGTCGCCGAGGGTGAGGCGCGCCTGCCAGCCGAGCGCGGCGAACTGCACCGCGGAGTCGCCCGCGCCCGTCAGGTCGTCGGCGATGATTCCGGCCGAGAGAGAGGGCGAGACAGAGGCCGATACAGAGGCCGAGACGGTCGCCGAGTGAGCGCCCGTCACGAGAACCCGTTGACGCGCGGGTCGGCGTCGGGGGTGGCGGCGGCCTTGGCATCCACTTTCTCGTTCGCCGCCTCTTCCTTCGCGAGGTCGTCGGCGATGATCTTCGCACCACCCTCGCGCTTGAGTACCCATGCGGCGAGCAGCGGCGCGAGCACAGCCGAGACGAGCACGGCGGCGGCGACCTGTGCGGTCGCGACCTCGACGAAGGGGGCGAAGCTCGGGTCGGCCATTCCGACGATGGCAGGGGTGGCGATGGCGTTGCCCGCGGTGGTGGCGGCGGCGATGCCGAGGCCCGATTCCTTGCCACGGCGCAGCAGGAAGCGGTAGCCGAAGTAGGTGAGCGTTCCGGTGAAGAGGGTCGCGACGACGCCCACGACAATGCCGGTGAGGCCACCCGTGACCACGTTGCCGAGGTTGATGCCGGTGCCGAGCGCGAAGGCGAAGAACGGGATGACCATGTTGGGGACCGGGCGCATGACCTCGGTCCAGCGGGCGTCGAGGTTTCCGATGATCACGCCGAGCAGCAGTGGGATGACGGCGGCGAGCAGCAGAGTGAACGGAATGTCGGCGAGGCCCGCGACACCCAGGAACAGGAGAGAGAAGAACGGTCCGTCATTTACCGCGGATGCGATGTACGCACCGCGATCCTGCTTGCGGCCGTATCGGCCGGTGAACGCCAGCCAGATTCCGCCGTTGCTGTTGTCCATGCTCACGAGCAGCGCGAGGATCGACACCCCGAGGATGCCCTCGATGCCCACGAACTGGCCGAGCAGAACGACGAGGCCAGCCGGAATGATCGACTTCGTGAGCAGCAGCACCCCGGAGGTCGCAATCACCGGCCCGGAGGTGCGCAGCGTGATCTGCATACCAGTGGCGAAGATGAGAAGTCCGATGAGCGGCAGCGCGCTGTCACGGAACAACGCCGTGGTGAAGTTACCCAGGCCGAGGAAACCCGGCGCAAAGGTGCCGACGATCGACCCGACGATGAGGGGGATGAGCATGAGCCCACCAGGAATGCGGTTCATTCCGTCGAACAGGGGGACGTGAGATTTGAATTGCGATCCGGCTACCATGGCGAATCTCCTAGAGTCTGGGGCTGCAGTGCCCGATGGCGTACATCACGCGGCGATGTGTACGTACACGATGTACTGACACTACGCGCGGCTCAGGGCAGGTGTCAACACGTAGGCAAGCGGATAATTGCTCGCGAAAGATTACCCCGAGCGCCACGGGATCGGAGGAGGGCCCTCAGCGTGGGATACCGACAAGATCGGTTGAGGTCAGGCGACACGAATCGGCGAGCGAGCCGCGAAGTTGACGCATCCCGACCTTCGTGCTGAGCCGGAAAAGTCGGCAGGGGCGGAACATGCTCGCGCGCAATTCGGATCGGCAGGGCGAGATCCGAATCGAGTGAAATGACGATCGCCGCGTCCAGCCGTCTCTGCAGAAGATCCTCGAGCACGTGCGTGGCCGCATTGACGTCCGATACTTCACGTGACCTACAGGGTGGCGAGGTTGTTCCCACCCTCGGAACACCAGCGGCCCCATCGGTGTCACAACCGGAGTCGCCGGGAACCAGAGATCGCACTGACGTCCCGGATCACCTCGCGGCAAGCCGCCGCACCGCCGCCACCAGGAACTCCTTCGGACGGGCATCCGGAAGCGCCGCGACAACCTCCCGCAGCGCGTCCTCGACCGGGATCCCGAGGTGCCGCGCCGCGTAGAGCGCCCCGACCGACGGCGTGCGGCTCTGCGCCTGGACGCAGTGCAGCAGCACCGTCTTTCCCTCCGCACGGAATGCCGCCACGGCATCCGCCGCATCGGATAGCACGAGGTCGAGGTTCAGGTTCTTGGCCGGATCGTTGTCGTCGATGAGCCAGATCTCGATGTGCTCGCCAGCGGGCACGCGGGCCTGGCCGCTGCCGACCCGGCACAGCGACACGACTGCCTCGATCTCGGCAGGCAGAGCATCGAGCGCACCGACCGCCCCGAGCCACACGCCGTCGTCGTGCGGGTGCCGCACGAGCGCCGAGGTGTCGCCCCAGCTCGAGTAGTCAAATCGCGCGCCGGTCGGCCAGCCGTGGTCATCCGGCTGTCCACCGCGCGCGGCGAGCACGGAGAGGTCGATGAGCCCGCGGGCGCGCAGCCCGGACCACCCGTGAACGATGCGCCGCCAGCCCGACGGGACGGCGGATGCCCCGAGGCTGGCCCCGGCGAGGGCGCCGGCGATCGCCGCGACGGTGTCGGTGTCGCGCCCGCCGCGCACCGTGCGCTCGAGAATGTCGACGAGGCCGCTGCCGTGTGTGATCGCTGACCATGCCCCCTGCAGTGCCTGCACGACCCAGCCGTTGCGGTCGAAGTCCCGCGGATGCTTCACCTCGGCCTCGTCGATGCGCGCTGCCCACTGCTCTCGGCGGTTGGCCGGCAGCGCGCCCAGGCCGACGCGCACGTCGAGGGACCCGTCGAGCACGGCTGCGCGGATCGCGAGGCACCAGAGCACGCACGCGTCGCCGGCATCCGGGTCGAAGT
>JAJAZI010000258.1 GCA_026785785.1 Microbacteriaceae bacterium | reverse complement strand
GTCCGAGGCCAAGCGCGTGTCGACCGCGGCCTTCGAGTCGTACCAGCGGATGCTCGACGAGGGCGTCGCCCGCGAGGTCGCGCGGATCGTGCTGCCGCTCAACATCTACTCGTCGATGTATGTGACGATGAACGCGCGCTCGCTCATGAACTTCCTGTCGCTGCGCACCAAGCGCGAGGGTACGCACTTCCCGTCGTATCCGCAGCGGGAGATCGAGATGGCTGCTGAGCAGATGGAGCAGCACTTCGCCGCCCTGATGCCGCTGACCTACGCCACCTTCAACGAGAACGGCCGAGTGGCCCCCTAGCCCGGCCCTGCTGGCTTAGCATGTCGCGCAGCGAGGCTCTGCTGGCCGAGCAGGTCGCGCAGCGACTGGTCTGGAGCGGCCCATGTCGCCAAAGTCGGAGTCGACGCGCGGCCCCGGCCCCGCGCCCCGGTATCTCGGGCTTCGGGGGTTCCGCCCGGCCGTGAATAGACGTGCTCTCCGACTTTGACGACAACTCCGCCGGCTGACTCGCTCGATACACCGGGCCTCGCAGCGCATCCCACTCCTCCTCCTCAACACGATCTCCACGGCGATTTCCTACCATCCCGGCCACAAACCCTCGCCCATGATTCGACGCAGTCATTGTGGCCAGATGATGAGAGTCCTGGAAGTACTTCACATGGCCGGTGGAATCGCCCCCCTTCATGAGTTCGCTCTCAACCGAGTGAGCGCTCGCGCGGTGCAGAGAGCGTGCCGTGTGGGAACCATCTTCCGAGTGCGCCGCGGCTGGTACGCCTCTGCGGGAGCGCCGGTCGAGCTGGTCCGGGCCGTGCGTGTCGGAGGGGCGCTCGGCTGCGTGTCCGGATGCGCTGAGTACGGCCTCTGGCTTCCGCCGGGCGCTGTGTTGCACGTGAGTGTCGGACGAGGTGCGCGCCACATCAAGCATCCGGACACGGCGGTTGCGGTCCGGCAATTCGCGCCGGATGCCGGGGTGGTGCTGCACTGGGACCGAGTCGACAACTCGCCAGCTGGGCGCTGGCTCCTGCCGCTGATCGACTGCATCCGCCAGGTGTTCGCCTGCCAGCCCGAGGAGATCGCGTTCACGATGCTCGAGTCCGCGCTGCGCCAAGGGCTCGTCGGCTCCGGCGAACTTGACTGGCTCGCGAGTCAGGTGACGGTGCGACAGCGGGAAGTGGTCCGCTCAGCCGGGGCGCTCGCCGACAGCGGCACAGAATCACTGTTCCGTTTTCGGATGCTGCGCGTCGGGGTGACGATGTGCTCGCAGGTGCGGATCGCCGGAGTCGGGCGGGTCGACTTCGTCATCGGAGACCGGTTGTCCATCGAGATCGACAGTGAGGCCCACCATGGAGGCGCCAATCGTCGTCGAGACCTCGCGCGCGACGCCGCCCTCACGAGACGTGATTACCTGTCGCTCCGTTTCGACTACCACCAGGTACTCACGGACTGGGCGAATGTGGAGGCGACCGTGCTCGCCGTCGTTGCTCGGGGCGACCACCTCTCGCGCGTGTCGTCAAAGTCGGATGCTGCGCCGGTCGGGCGCCTTGATTCCACGCGCTGACCCCGACTTCCGGCCTCAACCGCTGGGCTCGGGCTGAGGAGTCCGACTTTGGCGACATGGGACGACCCGGTTGGCGGGTGCGACGGGGTTTCGACAGGGTCGCTGAGCGACCTGCTCAACCAGCACACAGCCGGCAACGGTCGCGCGATACCCTGTAGGGGTGTCTACGTCCTCTAATCCCTTTGGCCAAGTTCTCGTCGCGCTGGTAACCCCGTTCACCGCCGACGGCGAGGTCGACTGGGCCGACGTCGAGAAGCACATCGACGACGTCATCACCGCCGGTGCCGACGGAATCGTCGTGACCGGCACGACCGGCGAGACCTCCACCCTCACCGACCCGGAGAAGATCCGCCTCGTCGAGGTCGGCAAGTCCGTCGCCGCGGGCCGCGCGAAGATCATCACCGGCGGCGGGTCCAACGAGACCGCCCACGCGATGCAGCTGTACAAGGCGAGCGAGAAGGCCGGCGCCGACGCCGTCATGATCGTCACCCCGTACTACAACAAGCCCACTCAGGCCGGGGTGCTCACCCACTTCCGCATGATCGCCGACGCGACCGACCTGCCGGTGATCCTCTACGACATCCCGGGTCGCACGGGCATCCCGATCAGGTACGAGACGATTCTGCGCGCGGCGAAGCATCCGAACATCCTCGCGGTCAAGGATGCGAAGGGCGACTTCAGCGAGGTCAGCCGCGTGCTCAACCAGACCGACCTGCTCTACTTCTCCGGCGACGACGCCAACGTGCTGCCGCACCTGTCGATCGGCGCGTCCGGTCTGATCGGCGTGACGGCGAACATCGCCGCGGCCCCGTACCGGGTGATCGTGGATGCTGTGAACGCCGGCGACCTCGCCACCGCGACCGCCGCCCATCAGGCGCTCGAGCCGCTCGTGCGCGCCGTCATGACCCACGTGCCCGGGACGGTCGCGGCGAAGTACATCCTGCACGGCCTCGGCCGCATCGGCAGCCCGCGCGTTCGCCTGCCGCTCGTCGGCCCCGAGGATGCCGAGGCGGCGCAGATCGAGGACGAGATCGCTCTCGTCGGCGCGATCCCCGGACTGGACCTCAGCAACTTCCGTCCAGACCGCAATGCGGCCGCCGGCGGAGCGCTCCCGAAGATCGCCGGCACGACCCGCTGACCCTGACCCGCTGAGCACGACCGCTGACCGCAGCGACTGACCCGCTGAGCACGACCGCTGACCGCAGCGACCGCCCCGCTGACGAGACGACAGGACCCGATGACCATTTACAGTCCGCCGCCGCTCGAGAACGGCACGCTGCGCATCATCCCGATCGGCGGGCTCGGTGAGATCGGCCGCAACATGACGGTCTTCGAGATCGACGGCAAGCTCCTGATCGTCGACTGCGGGGTGCTCTTCCCCGAGGAGAACCAGCCCGGCGTCGACCTGATCCTGCCCGACTTCTCTCCCATCAGGCCCAGGCTCGACGACATCGTCGGCATCGTGCTGACCCACGGCCATGAGGACCACATCGGCGCGGTGCCGTACCTGCTCAGGCTGCGCGCCGACATCCCGCTCATCGGGTCGAGCCTCACCCTCGCGTTCATCGAGGCGAAGCTCAAGGAGCACCGCATCAAGCCGTTCACGCTGACCGTGCGCGAGGACCAGAGGGAACGGCTCGGCCCCTTCGACCTCGAGTTCGTCGCGGTGAACCATTCGATCCCGGATGCCCTCGCCGTCGCGATCCGCACCAGCGCGGGCGTCGTGCTGCACACGGGCGACTTCAAGATGGACCAGCTCCCGCTCGACAACCGCATCACCGACCTGCGCGCGTTCGCCCGACTCGGCGAGGCCGGCGTCGACCTGTTCCTGGTCGACTCGACCAACGCCGACGTTCCCGGGTTCACCGCGCCGGAGCGCGACATCGGCCCCGTGCTCGAGAGCGTCATCTTCACGGCCCCGCGCCGGGTCATCATCGCGAGCTTCTCCAGCCACGTGCACCGAGTGCAGCAGGTGCTGGATGCCGCGAACGCGAACGGCCGCCGGGTCGCGTTCATGGGCCGCTCGATGGTTCGCAACATGTCGATCGCCGCCGAGCTCGGCTACCTGAAGGTGCCGCCGGGGGTCCTCATCGACTCCAAGAAGGCCGCCGACCTGCCCGACGACAGAATCGTCTACATGAGCACGGGATCGCAGGGCGAGCCGATGGCCGTGCTCGCGCGGATGGCGAACATGGAGCACCAGATCGAGATCGGCACGGGCGACACCGTCATCCTCGCCTCGAGCCTCATCCCCGGCAACGAGAACGCCGTGTACCGCGTCATCAACGGGCTCGTCAAGCTCGGCGCGAACGTGGTGCACAAAGGCAACGCGAAGGTGCACGTCTCCGGCCACGCGAGCGCGGGCGAGCTGCTCTACTGCTACAACATCGTGCGTCCGAAAAACGTGCTGCCGGTGCACGGGGAGTACCGCCACCTCGTCGCGAACCAGGCGCTCGCGATCCAGACGGGCGTGCCGCGGGAGAACACCATCATCGGCGAGAACGGCACCGCGATCGACCTGCGCGACGGCGTCGCGACCGTCGTCGGCCAGCTCGACCTCGGCTACGTGTACGTCGACGGCTCGTCGGTCGGCACGATCACCGACGCCGATCTCAAAGACCGTCGCATCCTCGCCGAGGAGGGCTTCGTGTCGATCTTCGTCGCGATCGACGCGCAAACCGGCGCCGTCATCGTGGGCCCGGAGATCCACGCGCGGGGGTACGCGGAGGACTCCGCCGTGTTCGCGAGCGTCAAGCCGATGATTGTCGCCGCGCTCGCCGAGGCTGCGGCGAACGGAACCCGCGACCTCCACGCCTACAGCCAGGTCGTGCGGCGCACGGTCGGCCGCTGGGTCAGCTCCTCGCACCGCCGCCGGCCGATGATCGTGCCGATCGTCATCGAGGCCTGATCCCGCAGAAAAACATCGCGTGTCATTCGTGGGAATGGCGGCTCAGGCAGGCGCGCGCCCGATAGCTTGTCCTTGAGTAATCTTCTTGAGAGTAACGGAGCGACCATGGGCGTCACGCGAAACTGGGTATTCCCGATCCTGCGGATCGTGATTTTTCTGGCTATTGCGGGTGCACTCGTGAAGATGGCGTTCTTCTCGGAGGCGTCTCTGGCGGCGGACGCGCCGGAGTTCCCGACCGGCGAGATCTCCGAGCCGGAGGTGGCGGTCACGGTCGGCACGATCCAGAACGACGTCACAGTGCAGGGCACAATCGTGGCCGATCCGGCGCTGCCCGTGAAGGCAACGCTCAATGGTGAGGTGAGCAAGGTGCTCGTCGGCGTGGGCGCGCCGGTGGCCGCCGACACCGCCATCCTGACCATCAGATCCGAGACGCCGGGCGCCGTCCGCGACGACGGAACGATGGCCCCGAACAAGGTCGTGACCGTCACGGTGCTGGCCGGCTCGCCCGGCATCCTCTCGGCCCTGCCCGTCATAGTCGGGCAGACCGTCGCCGTCGGGGAATCCGTCGGGCAGGTCGCCCCGACGAGCTTCGCCGTGAGCGGCCCCCTCGCCCCCGACCAGCAGTACCGGCTGCTCACCCGGCCCACCGAGGCCAAGGTGACGATCATCGGCGGCCCGGCGCCGTTCACCTGCACCCAGCTGACGATCACCTCGGCGCTCGCCGGGGCCGACCCCGCTTCCGACCCGAACGGCGGCGCGCCGGCCTCGGGTGCCACGGTCCGCTGCGGCGTGCCGGGCGAGGTCACCGTCTTCGCGGGCCTCGGCGCCGAGCTCACTCTCGCGGGCGGCGTCGCCGAGAACGTGCTCACCGTTCCGGTGACGAGTGTCGAGGGGTCCTCCGGCGCCGGCAGCGTCTATGTGCGTCTCGCTGATGGCACAAGCGAGGCCGCTGCGGTCGTGATCGGACTCAACGACGGCGTCAACGTCGAGATCAAGGAGGGGCTCGCCGAGGGAGACCTCGTTCTGCAGTTCATCCCGGGCGCACCCCAGGTGGGCGTCGACATGGGCGACGGATGCATGTCCTTCCCCGACGGCTCCGTCACCTGCGAGCCCTGAGATGTCGCTCCTGAAACTTGCCGGGGTCACCCGCTCGGTGCGCCTGCCCGACTCGAGCACGCTCGAGATCCTTCGGGGCGTCGACCTCGAGGTGGAGGTCGGCGACCACGTGTCGATCGTCGGCCGCTCGGGCTCGGGGAAGACGACGCTCCTCAACCTCCTCGGCCTGCTCGATAGCCCGACGGCGGGCACCATCACCTTCGAGGACCGGCTCGTCTCGAAGCTGTCCTCCGGGGCGCGCGACCGCGCGCGGGGCGCCGACATCGGCTTCATCTTCCAGCAGTTCAATCTGCTTTCCGGCCGCACGGCGCTGGAGAACGTCGTGACGCCGCTGCTGTACGCCTCCGGACGGCAGTTCTGGCGGCGCGAGGCGATCGCCGCGGACATGCTCGACCGGGTCGGCCTCGGCGCGCGAATGAGCTCGATGCCGGAGAAGCTGTCCGGGGGAGAGCAGCAGCGCGTCGCGATCGCCCGCGCACTCGTGCGCGGGCCCCGGCTGATCCTCGCCGACGAGCCGACCGGCGCCCTCGACATCGAGACGGGGGCGGTCATCATGAAGCTGCTCGACGATGTCGCCGAGTCCTCGGGTGCCGCCCTCATCACCATCACCCACGACACCAACGTCGCCGCGCTCGCCCGCCGCCACTACCGCCTCGATCACGGCGTGCTCGCGCCGCTCGAATTCTCCTATCTCGACCAGGGCGCCGAATTCGCCCGCGTCCCCGGGAACGGTGGCGCATGAGGCGCATCCTGTCGAGCACGGTCGGAGCTGTCGTCGAGGCGCGCTCCGAGCTCCGGGTGCACCGCACCAGGGTGCTGCTGAGCCTCATCGGTGTCGCGGTCGCCATCGCCGCGCTCACGAGCGTGGTCGGACTCGGCCAGATGGCCCGCCAATCCACGACCGAGTCCTTCGAGCGGGGTGGCGGTCGCGCGGCAACACTCGTCGTCAGCGCCTACTCCCAGTCGGGTGCAGCCCTGAACAGCTCGGCGCTCGGCGACGCCGTCGCCACGGCTTCCGAGCGCTACGGCATCAGCCACGTCACGCCGGCGGGCTACTCGAGCCAGCGCATCCAGTTCCCCGATGGGGTCGCCGACGTGCAGACGCAACTCGTCGGCGTCGACTACCGCACCATGCATCGCCTCGCGGTGCTCGACGGGTCGTGGTTCACCGAATCGGATGCCGACCGGCTCGCCCCCGGTCTCGTGGTGAACGAGGCGTTCTGGCAGCGGATCGGCTCCCCGGACCTGCGCACGCACCCGACCGTCACCATCGTCGGTGCGAGCGAGGCGACCGCGGTGATCCTCGGCGTCACCAGCTCCTATCCAGGCGACCCGACCTTGAGCGCCATGATGCTCCTGGCCTCCTACGAACGCATTGCCGACCCCGCGCAGCTCGCAAGCGTGTCGCCCGGGTACGAGTTCTGGGTGCCGGGCGATCTCGCCGATTCGATCATGGCGGGCCTGACGAGCGACCTGCGAGGTGTGCTCGGAAGCGCCGCCACCGTCGACGTGTTCCGCTCGGACTACGCCGCCAACGGGGAGGACCCGCTCGGGCCGATCACCCTCGTCATCACCGGCGTCGCGGTGCTCATCCTGTTCCTCGGCGCGCTGAGCCTCGTGAACATCTCGCTCGTGACTGTGCGCCAGCGGGTGCGCGAGATCGGAATCCGGCGCAGCTTCGGCGCAACCTCCGGACGGGTCTTCTTCGCGGTGATGATGGAAAGCGTCGTCGGCACCGTGGCCGCCGGGGTCATCGGCGTCTTCGTCGCAGTGCTCGTCGTCACCAACCCGACCGTGCAGCAGCTCGTCGCCCAGGGGGCGATCGAACTGCCGCCGTTCCCGCTCGAGGCCGCGCTCGTCGGGCTTGGCGCGGCCACCGCCGTCGGTGCTCTCGCGGGGCTGCTTCCCGCGCTCGTGGCCGTGCGGGTGAGAGTGATCGACGCGATTCGCTACTGACCGCGATCGCCTGACACGCGCGCGGGCCAACCGGCCGCTGACGGTGGCCCGGGATACCGTAAGGAACATGGCTACGAGCACTCGGTCGACCTCGCGCGCGCGAACGACGACGCGCGCCGGCACCAAGGGCGCCGGCGCTGGGACCGGCAAGGGCACCACGCGCAAGATGCCCGCCCCCAAATTCGCACCCGAGCGCGGCCACGGGCTGCTCTCGCGCGCCTGGCTCGGACTCGCGCACATCGTCGGCGGCGCCGCGCGTGTGCTCGGCAAGGAGACCCTCGCCAAGGGAGAGCGCCGCGACGGAGTGCCGTTCTTCCTCGTCACCCTCGCCATCTTCGGCGCCGTCGTGAAGTGGTTCAACCCCACCGATCCCGTCGCTGTCGCACTCGACGCCTACTCATTCGGCGGCCT
>JAJAZI010000257.1 GCA_026785785.1 Microbacteriaceae bacterium | reverse complement strand
TTCCCCGACATCCCGACGAGCATCGAGGCGGCAGTCGCCCTCGCCGAGAACGGCGTCGACATCATCGAGCTCGGCTTGCCGTACTCCGACCCCGTCATGGACGGACCCGTCATCCAGGCTGCGACCCAGACCGCCCTCGCGCACGGCTTCCGCCTGCGCGACGGCTTCGAGGTGATGGCGGCGATCACCGCGCGCGTCTCCACTCCTGTCGTGTTCATGAGCTACTGGAACCCGATCGCGCAGTACGGCGTCGACCGGTTCGCGGAGGACCTCGTCGCCGCCGGCGGCGCCGGGCTCATCACCCCCGACCTCATCCCCGACGAGGCGAGCCAGTGGCTCGCCGCCTCGGAGCGCACCGGCCTCGACCGCATCTTCCTCGCTGCCCCGTCGTCGACGGACACCCGGCTCGAGCAGGCGGTGCAGGCCAGCCGCGGCTTCGTCTACGCCGTCTCGACCATGGGCATCACCGGTGCGCGCGGCGATGTGGACTCCGCAGCCAAGGCGCTCGTCGCCCGGCTGCGCACCGCCGGCGCCACCAGCACCTGCGTCGGCCTCGGAATCTCCAGCGCCGACCAAGTGCGCGAGGTGCTCGCGTACGCCGACGGCGCGATCGTCGGCTCCGCCCTCGTGAAGGCCCTGTCCGACGGCGGCGTGCCCGCCGTTGCCGCCACCGCCGCGGCGCTGTCCGCGGGAACCCGGCCCGCCGGCACCCGGCCCTGAGCCTGTTCGTTCTTCCCCCACCAGAAAGGCGACCGGTTAAATGTTCGCACCCCTGAGCATCCCCGCCCCCAGCCCCGACTGGCAGGTCTTCAACCTCGGCCAATGGCTGCGTGACATCGGCCTCGGATTCTTCCCGTTCGACGTGAACATCCACGCCTATGCGATCTGCATCCTGGTCGGCATCGTCGTTGCCACCGCGCTCACGAGCGCGCGCCTCAAACGGCGCGGCGCCGACCCCGGCGTCGTGCTCGACATCGCGATCTGGGCGGTGCCGTTCGGTATCATCGGCGGCCGCATCTTCCACGTGCTCACCCACCCGGACGACTACTTCTTCCCCGGCGCCGACCTCGCCCGCACCCTCTACATCTGGGAGGGCGGCATGGCGATCTTCGGGGCACTCATCCTCGGCGCCCTCGGCACCTACCTCGGCTGCCGCCAGGCAGGCCTGCGGTTCTGGAGCTTCGCGGATGCCCTGGCGCCCGGCCTGCTGCTCGCGCAGGCATTCGGCCGACTCGGCAACTACTTCAACCAGGAACTCTTCGGCCTCCCGACCAACCTGCCGTGGGGCCTCGAGATCGCCTCGACGAACCCCGCCTTCCCCATCGGCCTGGCCGAGGGAACACTGTTCCATCCGACGTTCCTCTACGAGATCATCTGGAACGTCGCCGGCGCAGCGCTGCTGCTGCTCATCGACCGCCGCCTGCACGTGCAGTGGGGCAAGCTCATCGGGCTCTACTTCATCTGGTATGGCATCGGCCGCAGCGTCTTCGAGTCAATCCGCGTCGACCCGAGCGAGATCTTCCTCGGCGTGCGCACCAATGTCTGGGCCGCGTTCGCCGCAATCCTCGTCGGACTCGTCATCATCATCGTGCAGACCCGCCGTCACCCCGGCATCGAGCCGAGCCCGTACCTGCCCGGCAGGGAGTGGTCCCCCGAGGTCGCTGGGGTAGACTCGGGCGAGAGATATTCGGACTCCGACGATAATGGCAACGATGCCGCGGAGGATGCCGGAACATCAGCCAGGAAACCTGCCACAAGCGGGGACGGTGCGAAAGCATAGGCACGACGGGGAATGAGCGGGCCGCACCAAAGGCCCACACGAATCCCCACCCACTGCGACGCCTTCGTCAGGAAGGCCGCCAACCCCAGGGCCGCTGACGTCCCGCGAAGCTGTTTCCTCGTGAGGACGGTTGCTCATGGCACTCAAGCCAACTTTTTCCCGCTTCGGCCTCAATCCTGAAGCGAGCGGTCTGTACGACCCGCGCAATGAACGCGATGCCTGCGGGCTCGCGATGGTGGCGACCCTGCGCGGCACCGCCGGCCACGACATCATCGACGCGGCACTCGGTGCGCTGCGCAACCTCGAGCATCGCGGCGCCATCGGCTCGGACGCCGGCACTGGCGACGGCGCGGGCATCGTCACGCAGATCCCGGACGGATTCCTCCGCGCCGTCACCAACTTCGAGCTTCCCCCGGTCGGCCGCTACGTGGTCGGCATGGCCTTCCTACCGCATGGCGACACCGAGCGCGCCGAAGTCAAGCTCGGCATCGAGGAGTTCGCCCGGCAGGAGTCGCTCAACGTCATCGGCTGGCGCGAGGTTCCTGTGCGCGCCGACGAGGTCGGCAAGCTCGCCCGCGCCGCGATGCCGGCATTCGAGCAGCTGTTCCTCTCGAGCGAGCGCACCACCGAGAGCGGCGAGCCCGTCTCCGGCATCCAACTCGACCGCCAGTCCTTCCGCCTGCGCAAGCGCGCCGAGCGGGAACTCGAGGTCTACTTCCCCTCGCTGTCCTGCCGCACCATGGTCTACAAGGGCATGGTCACCACCCTCCAGCTCGAGCCGTTCTACCCCGACCTCTCGGACGAGCGTTTCACCTCGAAGCTCGCGCTCGTGCACTCGCGCTACTCGACGAACACGTTCCCGTCGTGGCCGCTCGCCCAGCCTTTCCGCATGGTGGCGCACAACGGCGAGATCAACACGGTGCAGGGCAACCGCAACTGGATGCGTGCCCGCCAGTCGCAGCTGCAGTCCGACCTGCTCGGCGATATCGACACGATCCTGCCCATCAACACGCCCGGAGCGAGCGACTCCGCGTCGTTCGACGAGGTTGTCGAGCTCCTCAACCTCGCCGGGCGGTCCCTGCCGCACGCGATGATGATGATGGTGCCAGAGGCATACGAGAACCAGATCGACATCGACCCGGCTCGCCGGGACTTCTACGAGTACCACTCCATGCTCATGGAGCCGTGGGACGGCCCGGCGGCACTCGTCTTCACCGACGGCAGCCTCGTCGGCGCGACCCTCGACCGCAACGGCCTGCGCCCCGGGCGCTACCTCATCACCGACGACGGACTCGTCGTGCTCGCGAGCGAGATCGGCGTGCTCGACATCGACCCCAGCCGAGTCGTGCGCAAGGGGCGCCTGCAGCCCGGCAAGATGTTCCTCGTCGACACTGCCGAGGGCCGCCTGATCGAGGACGAGGAGATCAAGAGCTCGCTCGCCGCCTCCAAGCCCTGGGGCGACTGGCTCGCATCCGGGCGGATCAACCTCAAGGACCTTCCCGAGCGCGAGCACATCATGCACACCCCGGCATCCGTCACCCGGCGCCAGCGCACCTTCGGCTACACCGAGGAGGAAGTGCGCATCCTGCTCCTGCCGATGGCGGCCAACGGCGCCGAACCGATCGGCGCGATGGGCTCCGACACCCCTATCGCCGTGCTCTCGCAGCGCCCGCGTCTGCTCTTCGACTACTTCACGCAGGCCTTCGCGCAGGTGACGAACCCGCCGCTCGACTCGATCCGGGAAGAGGTCGTGACCTCCCTCACGGTCGGCCTCGGACCCGAGCGCAACCTGCTCGACGCGAGCGAGGAGCACGCCCGCCAGGTCATCCTCGACTTCCCGGTAATCGACAACGACGAGCTCGCTAAGATCCAGCACATCGACCCGCGTCCCGGCAGCCGCACGACCACGACGATCCGCGGACTGTACCGCGTCGACCAGGGGCCTCTCGCGATGCAGAAGCGTATCGCCGAGATGTGTGACGAGGTCGACGACGCGATCGCGAACGGCTGCACGTTCATCGTGCTGTCCGACCGCGACTCCAACTCTGACCTGGCCCCCATGCCGTCCCTGCTGATGGTCGCGGCGGTGCACCACCACCTGATCCGCGAGCAGAACCGCATGAAGGTCGGCATCGTCGTCGAGGCCGGCGACGTGCGCGAGGTGCACCACGTTGCCCTCCTGATCGGCTACGGCGCCTCCGCGGTGAACCCGTACCTCGCGATGGAGAGCGCGGAGCAGCTCGTCCGCGGCGGCATGCTGAGCTCGGTGACCGCCGAGAAGGCCGTCGCGAACCTCATCAAGGCGCTCGGCAAGGGCGTGCTCAAGATCATGTCGAAGATGGGCATCTCGGTCGTCGGCTCCTACGCGGGAGCTCAGACGTTCGAGGCCGTCGGCCTCAGCCAGGGCTTCGTCGACCAGTACTTCACCGGAACGTCGAGCCTGCTCGGCGGCGTCGGCATCGACGTCATCGCGGCGGAGAGCGCGTCGCGCCACGAGGCCGCCTACCCCGAAGACGGCGGGACCAACCCGCACGAGCGCCTCGAGACCGGCGGCGAGTACCAGTGGCGCCGAGACGGGCCGCCGCACCTGTTCAATCCCGACACGGTGTTCCGGCTCCAGCACTCCACGAAGACACGCCGGTACGACATCTTCCGCGAGTACACGCGCCTCGTCGACGACCAGGCCGAGAACCTCATGACCCTGCGCGGGATGCTGTCGCTGCGCACCGGCATCCGCCCCGCCGTTCCCCTCGACGAGGTCGAGCCGGTCTCCTCGATCGTCACCCGCTTCTCGACCGGCGCGATGAGCTACGGCTCGATCAGCGCCGAGGCGCACGAGACGCTCGCGATCGCCATGAACAGCATCGGCGCGAAGAGCAACACGGGGGAGGGCGGCGAGGATGTCGCCCGCCTGCTCGACCCGGAACGCCGGAGCGCGATCAAGCAGGTCGCGTCCGGACGATTCGGCGTCACGAGCATGTACCTCACCCATGCCACCGACATCCAGATCAAGATGGCGCAGGGAGCCAAGCCCGGCGAGGGCGGCCAGCTGCCGCCGAACAAGGTGTACCCGTGGATCGCCAAGACCCGGCACTCGACGGCCGGGGTCGGCCTGATCAGCCCGCCGCCGCACCACGACATCTACTCGATCGAAGATCTCAAGCAGCTCATCTTCGACCTCAAGCGGGCCAACCCCGCCGCGCGGGTGCACGTGAAGCTCGTGAGCCAGTCCGGAATCGGCGCGGTCGCCGCGGGCGTCACCAAGGCCCTCGCCGACGTCGTGCTGATCTCCGGCCACGACGGCGGCACCGGAGCGAGCCCGCTCAACAGCCTCAAGCACGCGGGAACCCCGTGGGAGCTCGGCCTCGCCGAGACCCAGCAGAAACTCATGCTCAACGGCATGCGAGACCGTGTCGTCGTGCAGGCGGACGGGCAGATGAAGACCGGGCGCGACGTCATCGTCGCGGCGCTGCTCGGTGCGGAGGAGTACGGCTTCGCCACCGCGCCCCTCATCGTCTCCGGCTGCATCCTGATGCGGGTCTGCCACCTCGACACCTGCCCCGTCGGCGTCGCGACCCAGAACCCCGAGCTGCGCGCCCGGTTCACCGGCAAGCCCGAGTTCGTCGTGAACTTCTTCGAGTTCCTCGCCCAGGAGGTGCGCGAGTACCTCGCGGAGCTCGGGTTCCGGTCGCTGGCCGAGGCCATCGGCCACAAGGAGATGCTCGACACCAACAGGGCGATCCGGCACTGGAAGGCCGATGGGCTCGACCTGTCGCCCATCCTCATCGGCCCCGACTTCGCAGACAGCGTGCCCCGCTCCTACGGCGTGCCGCAGGACCACGAGCTCGAGTCGCACTTCGACGTCGAGCTCATCCGGCTGAGCCAAGCGGCGATCGAGAACGGAACACCCGTGTCGATCGCGCTCCCGATCCGCAACACCGAGCGCGCCGTCGGCACCATGCTCGGCAACCGGGTCACCGCGAACCACGGCGAGAACGGCCTACCGACGGGAACCATCGAGGTGACCCTCACCGGCTCGGCCGGCCAGTCCCTCGGCGCCTTCCTGCCGTCGGGGATCACCCTGCGACTCGAGGGCGACAGCAACGACTACGTCGGCAAGGGACTTTCTGGCGGGCAGATCGTCGTGCGGCCGGATCGCGCGAGCGTGTTCCCCGCCGAGCACAACGTCATCGCGGGCAACGTCATCGGCTACGGGGCGACCCAGGGCAGCATGTTCATTCGCGGCATCGTCGGTGAGCGCTTCCTCGTGCGCAACTCCGGCGCGACGGCCGTCGTCGAGGGCGTCGGTGACCACGCGCTCGAGTACATGACCGGCGGGCTCGCGGTGATCCTCGGCGAGACGGGCCGCAACCTCGGGGCCGGCATGTCCGGCGGCACCGCCTACATCCACTCCCTGCGCCGCGAGCACGTCAATCCCGATTCGCTCGCGAGCGGCGAGCTCGAACTTCACCCGCTCGGCGCCGCCGACGCGGAGATCCTGCGGGACCTGCTGCAGCGTCACGCCGACGAGACCGAGTCTCCGCTGGCATCCCGGATGCTCGAGTCGTTCGAGCAGACCGTCGGCGAGTTCGTGAAGGTGCTGCCGCGCGACTACGCCGCCGTTCTCGCCACCAGGGCGAGCGCGATCGAGCAGGGAATCGACCCCGACGGAGACGTCACCTGGGGCAGAATCATGGAGGTGACCGGTGGCTGATCCCAGAGGGTTCCTGAAGGTCACAGAACGAGAATTGCCGCCCCGTCGGCCCGTCGCGCTGCGGCTCATGGACTGGAAAGAGGTCTACGAGCAGGGCGACACCGCGACCGTGCGTAAGCAGGCCGGTCGCTGCATGGACTGCGGCATCGCGTTCTGCCACCAGGGCTGCCCGCTGGGCAACTTGATCCCGGAGTGGAACGACCTCACGTGGCGCGGCGAGGGCCGCCAGGCCATTGAGCGACTGCACGCCACAAACAATTTCCCCGAGTTCACCGGGCGCCTATGCCCGGCCCCGTGCGAGAGCTCGTGCGTGCTCGGCATCAACCAGCCGGCCGTCACGATCAAACAGGTCGAGGTGTCGATCATCGACCAGGCCTTCGCGAACGACTGGGTCGAGCCGCACCCGCCGGAGCGGCTCACCGGCAAAACCGTGGCGGTCGTCGGCTCCGGCCCGGCCGGGCTCGCCGCGGCCCAGCAGCTGACCCGCGCCGGCCACACCGTCGCCGTCTTCGAGCGGGACGACCGCATCGGCGGGCTGCTGCGCTACGGCATCCCGGACTTCAAGATGGAGAAGAAGCACATCGAGTCCCGCCTGCGCCAGATGCAGGCGGAGGGCACCCGCTTCCGCGCGAACGTCAACATCGGCGTCGACATCTCCTGGAGCGACCTGCGCGCGCGCTACGACGCCGTGATAGTCGCCACGGGAGCCCTCGTGCCGCGTGACCTGCCGATCCCCGGCCGCGACCTCTCCGGCGTGCACTTCGCGATGGAGTACCTGGTGCAGCAGAACCGCGTCGGCGCCGGCGATGCCGTGCTCGACCAGATCACCGCCGATGGCAAGCATGTCGTCGTGCTCGGCGGCGGCGATACCGGAGCGGACTGCATCGGCACCACCCACCGCCAGCGCGCCCTCTCGGTCACGAACCTCGCGATCGGCGTGCAACCGCCGACCGAGCGCACCGAGGCCCACCCCTGGCCGATTGCCCCCACCCTGTTCGAGGTGACCAGCGCCCACGAAGAGGGCGGCGAACGCGTGTATCTCGCCTCGACGGTCGAGTTCCTCGCCAACGAGGTCGGGGAGGTGCGCGCGATCCGCGTCGCCGAGACCGAGAACGTCGACGGCCGGCGCGTGCCCAAGGCGGGAACGGAGCGAGAGATCCCCGCGGACCTCGTGCTCCTTGCGCTCGGCTTCACCGGCACGGAGGGTGACAAGCTCGCCGACCAGCTCCAGCTGCCGTTCGAACGCGGCAACGTTGAGCGTGACGGTGACTACCAGACGAGCGAATCGGGAGTATTCGTCGCCGGGGATGCCGGCCGCGGACAGTCGCTCATTGTCTGGGCGATCGCCGAGGGCCGTGCTGCGGCCGCCGCCGTAGACCGCTATCTTGAGGGCGAGACGAAACTGCCTGCGCCGGTGCGGCCCACCGACCGCGCAGTCTCGATCTGATCTCCCCACTCGTACCCAACACCCGTCCCAACACTCGTACCCAACACCCGCACCCAACACCCGCACCGCCGAGCACGGCCCGACGAAGCCGTCTCAGCACTCCGCACGAATGAAAAAGGAACCAATGAGACGCGCAAAAATCGTGGCCACCCTCGGCCCGGCAACGTCGAGCTACGACAGCATCCGGGCGATCATCGATGCCGGCGTCGACGTCGCGCGGATGAACCTCAGCCATGGCAACTACGCGGTGCACGAAGAGGTCTACATGAACGTGCGCCGCGCGAGCGATGACTCCGGTCGCGCCGTCGCCGTGCTCGTGGACCTGCAGGGCCCCAAGATCCGCCTCGGCAAGTTCGCCAACGGCCCGCACGAACTCGCGGTCGGCGACATCTTCAAGATCACCACCGCGGACATCCTCGGCACCAAGGAGATCTGCGGAACCACCTACTCCGGTCTCGCCGGCGACGTGAAGCCGGGCGACCCACTCCTCATCGACGACGGCAAGGTCAAGCTCCGTGCTGTCTCGGTCGAGGGCAACACGGTCACGACCGAGGTCGTCGTCGCGGGAGCCGTCTCCAACAACAAGGGCATCAATCTGCCCGGTGTCGCCGTCAACGTTCCCGCGATGAGCGAAAAGGACGAAGCAGACCTGCGCTGGGCCCTCGCGCTCGGCGCCGACCTCATCGCGCTCTCCTTCGTGCGCAACGCCGAGGACATCGAGCGCGCGCACGAGATCATGGCCGAGGTCGGCCGCAAGGTGCCGATTATCGCGAAGATCGAGAAGCCGCAGGCCGTCGACAACCTCGAGGCCATCATCGACGCGTTCGACGGCATCATGGTCGCCCGCGGCGACCTCGGCGTCGAACTGCCGCTCGAGGCCGTCCCGATCGTGCAGAAGCAGGCGATCGAGATGTCCCGCCGAATGGCGAAGCCCGTAATTGTCGCGACGCAGATGCTCGAATCGATGATCTCCAGCCCCATCCCAACCCGCGCCGAGACCTCCGACGTGGCCAACGCCGTGCTCGACGGTGCGGACGCGGTCATGCTCAGCGGCGAGACGAGCGTGGGGGAATATCCCGTGATCACGGTGCAGACCATGGCGCGCATCGTCACCTCCACCGAGGAGCACGGGCTCGACCGCATCCCCGCGCTCGGCACCAAGCCGCGCACCCTCGGCGGCGCCCTGACCCTGGCCGCGGCGGAGGTCGCCGACTTCGTCGATGCCCGCTACCTGTGCGTGTTCACCGAAAGCGGCGACTCGGTGCGCCGCATGTCCAGGCTCCGCCACCACACGCCCATCTTCGCGTTCACCCCGGAACCGGGCATCCGCTCTCGCCTCGCCTGGGTCTGGGGCGTCGAGACCTTCCTCGTCCCGCGGGTGAAGCACACCGACGATCTCATGGGCCAGGTCGACGACATCCTCCTCGGGCACAATCGCGCCTCCGTCGGCGACCGCGTCATCGTCATTGCCGGATCGCCCCCCGGGATCTCCGGCTCTACCAACGACGTGCGGGTGCACCGTGTCGGCGACGTGCACAACGGCGCCGCCCCCGCGTACGCGGGCTAGCGTTCCTCGGCCCAGCGCTCCTCGAACCGCCCGGGCCTCGCCGCCCGGGAGGTTCGGCGTGCGCCCGGCATCCGCCCCGCTCGTTGGCGCTGCTCTCGTTTGGCTTCCGGATTGTCGGGTCGTCGCCTGCCTGCCTGCCTGTTGACAATTCATCTGGCGGGGTCTTAAATGTGAAACACCCGACTCCCTAGGCTTTTGAAAGCCGGATTCTCACGGAATCTCCCGTTGGCCCGACGCTGACGCGACGAGTACGGTGCCTCCTTCTTTCTCTTGCTCTCCTCGTGGCATTTTTCGTTCCGACGGGAGCCGCCCAGCCCGCGCACGCGCAGCCGGTTGAGGGGGACCAGTTCTCTTTCGTGGTGATTCCCGACACGCAGCATTACTCCGACAGCACGCTCAACCACCCGACGTTCGGCAAGCAAACCCAGTGGATCGCCGACCAGCGCGACGCCCTGAACGTGTCGTTCGTCGCCCATCTCGGAGACATCGTCGAGTCGTTCCCGAGCGACCCGCAGTGGCAGCGGGCCAACCAGTACATGGCGACCCTCGACTCTGCAGGTGTGCCGAACAGCGTGCTGCCCGGCAATCACGACATGAACATTAACAACGGCGAAGCCCCGCTCTTCGACAGGTACTTCCCGCCGAGCCGGTACGCGCAGGCATCCTGGAACTCGCCATCCGCGTCCTACGGGGGGTACCTCGGCCAAAACCTCTTCGGCCCCGATCCCATCGACCGAAAGAACAAAGACAACTTCGCGCTCTTCAGTGAGGGCGACCTCGACTTCGTCCTCATCAACCTCGAGTACGAATCGCCCGACTATGCGCTCGAGTGGGCTCAGAAAGTGCTCAACGCCTACCCTGACCGCCGCGCGATCATCGCCACCCACGGGTTCATCACCACGGGCGGCAACCGCACCACAGTCACGACGCGCCAGGATGCCGGGATCAACAGTTCGGTGCAGGTGTGGAACGAACTGATCTACAACAACTGCAACATCTTCCTCGTGGTCAACGGGCACTGGCATGACGGCGAGCTGAGTGAGGCGCACAGAGCCGATCCCAACGCCTGCGGGAAGCCCGTTCACCAAATCCTCACCAACTTCCAAGACCGTGCCGACGGCGGGCAGGGGTGGCTCCGCTACTACGTATTCGATCCGTCGGAGAACTCGATCAAAGCAGTCACCTACTCTCCGACGCTGAACCGGTACGAGACCGACGCGAACAGCAGCTTCACCCTCGGCTACGACATGAGCGAGAGCACCTCCACCAAGGAGGTGCTGGTGCGAGGCGGCTCGGCCTGGCGGTGGCAGTACATCAAAGAGGCCTGGCCGACCGGCTGGACCGGTCTCGGGTTCAACGACTCCGCCTGGAATACCGGCCCCGCCGTGCTCGGCTTCGGCAGCACCGGACTCGGCACCAACATCGACGTCCCCGCACCCACCTCCAACCGGCCACTCAGCGCCCGGTTCCGACACCAGTTCACCATCACCGACGCCAGCGCCCTGTCCCAGGTGGCCGTCACGACCAGAGCCGACGACGGAGTGGTCGTCTACGTCAACGGCATCGAGATCGGCCGCAAAAACCTGCCCACCGGGACCCTCTCCTCCACCAGCTATGCGACCGCCGCACCCCGCACCAGCGTCGCAACCACAACGGCCAACGCCGCGACCTTCACCGTCCCACCCACAGCGCTCCGCGACGGAACCAACGTCGTCACCGCATCCACCCACCTCAACTTCCGAAGCACCACCGACCTCAGCTTCGACCTGGT
>JAJAZI010000256.1 GCA_026785785.1 Microbacteriaceae bacterium | reverse complement strand
CCCGGTGCTCGTCGCCGCGGCGAAGGCCCAGCTCGACCGGATCACCCTGACGAGCCGCGCGTTCCACAACGACCAGCTCGGCCAGTTCGCCGCCGCGCTCGCAGAGCTCGCCGGCCAGGACATGATCATCCCGATGAACACCGGCGCGGAGGCGGTCGAGTCCGGAATCAAGGTCGCCCGCGCGTGGGGCTACCGGGTGAAGGGCGTTGAGCAGGACAAGGCGAACATCATTGTCGCGGACGGCAACTTCCACGGCCGCACTACCACGATCATCAGCTTCTCCGGCGACGCGGTCGCCACGACTGACTTCGGTCCGTTCACCCCGGGCTTCATCAGCGTTCCCTACGGCGACGCCGAGGCGATCGAGGCCGCGATCAACGAGAACACCGTCGCGGTGCTCGTCGAGCCGATCCAGGGCGAGGCCGGCATCATCATCCCGCCCGCCGACTACTTGCCGCGTGTGCGCGAGATCACCACCCGCCGGGGCGTGCTGTTCATCGCGGACGAGATCCAGTCCGGCCTCGGCCGTACCGGATCCACGTTCGAGTGCGACAACGTCGGCGTCGTGCCCGACCTCTACCTGCTCGGCAAGGCCCTCGGCGGCGGCATCGTGCCCGTCTCGGCTGTCGTCGGCAACCGCGACGTGCTCGGCGTGCTGAGCGCGGGCGAGCACGGGTCGACCTTCGGCGGCAATCCGCTCGCCGCTGCCGTCGGCACCGCGGTCGTCGGCCTGCTCGCGACCGGGCAGTACCAGAAGCGGGCCCGGATGCTGGGAGCCCGCCTCGAGGCCGGGCTGCGGCGCCTGATCGGGCACGGCGTCGTCGCCGTCCGCGCCTCCGGGCTGTGGGCCGGTATTGACATCGACCCGGCGCTCGCCACCGGGCGCGAGGTCTGCGAGCGGCTGCTCGAGCGCGGCGTTCTCGTGAAGGACACCCACGGCTCGACCATCCGCCTCGCGCCGCCGATCGTCGTGGAGCCGCAGGACATCGACTTCGCGCTCGAGCAGATCGAGGCAGTGCTGGAGGACCTGCGCCGCTGAACCGGCACTGGTGGGGTACTGGGCCCGCGCGGCCCGCCTGAGCCCAGGTTAAGGGCTGCGCGCTTAGGCTGGATGGATGAACTCCTCAGAATCTCTCGATTCCGCCGATCCCCTCGCGCGTTACCGCGGACTCTTCCTTCGCGACGCCGGCGTCGTGGCCTACCTCGATGGCAACTCGCTCGGCCGGCCGCTCACGGCGAGCATCGAGCGTGTGCAGCGGTTCATGACCGAGCAGTGGGGCTCGCGCCTCATCCGCGGCTGGGGCGAGGGCTGGCTTGAGCTCCCCACCCGCATCGGCGACGATCTGGGACGGGTCGCGCTCGGCGCGGCGCCCGGGCAGGTCGTCATCGGCGACTCCACGACGGTGTTGCTCTACAAGCTCATCCGCGCGGCGGTCGACGCCCGACCAGACCGCACCGAGATCATCGTCGACCGCGAGAACTTCCCGACCGACCGCTACGTGGTCGAGGGCATCGCGGCCGAGCGCGGCCTCACGGTCACGTGGATCGGCGGCGAGTCCGAGCCGGAATCCGACGCGGGCGTCACCACAAAGCGCCTCAGCAAGAAGCTCAGCGACAAGACCGCGGTCGTCGTGCTGAGCCACGTCGCCTACCGCTCCGGATACCTCGCCGAGGTGCCCGCGCTCACCGACCTCATCCACGCCGCCGGCGCCCTGGTTGTCTGGGACCTCAGCCACTCGGTCGGCGTCATCCCGACGCAGCTCGATGCCTGGGGAGTCGACCTCGCCACCGGATGCAGCTACAAGTACCTCAACGGCGGACCGGGCGCGCCCGCCTTCGCCTACGTGCGTGCCGATCTGCAGGGCGAGCTGCGCCAGCCGATCCACGGCTGGATCGGCTCGCGGAGCCCGTTCGAGATGGGCCAGGGCTACACGCCAGCCGACGGCATCCGCGGATTCACCAGCGGCACGCCGCCGATCATCGGCATGCTCGCGATGCAGGACATGATCGCCCTCATCGAGGAGGTCGGCATCGACGCGATCCGCACCAAGTCGGTCGCGCTCATCCGCTACGCCGTGCAGCTCGCCGCCGAGCTGCTCCCGGACGCGCGGCTGGCCTCGCCGAAGGATCCCGCCCGGCGCGGATCGCACATCACCCTCGACGCCGACGGCTTCGACGAGATCGTGCCGAGACTGTGGGCGCAGGGCGTCATTCCCGACTATCGCGAGCCGAACGGCATTCGCATCGGGCTCTCCCCACTGTCGACGAGCTTCGCCGAGGTCGAGCTCGGCATCTGGGCGATCCGGCACCCGGGCGCCTGAGGGTTCTCAGGGCCTGCTGATCTGCACGGTCAGCTCCGCCCCCGTCCAGGTGACCGTGATGTTGCCGGTGCCCATCATCACACCGGCCTGGGCGAAGTCCTCCGCGCCCATACAGGACGACCCGCCCGCCCCGTCCTGAACCGAATACGACAGCAGGCAGTAGTCGGCGTTGCGGGTGCGGCCAACCCAGACGCGTATGCCGTCGATCCCCGTGTGCACGAGTCGTGTCGATCCGAGGTCGATGCCCTCGAAGGCCAGCGGATAGGCGTCCTCGGCCGTCTGCTCGCCCCGGAACCATCGGTCGGCGGGCTCGATGTCGCCCGTGGCCTCGCCGTCGCGCACGGCAGGGTCGCGAAAGTATGTGATCGGGCTTGGGCCGGCGTCGACGGGAGCGGTCCCGGGCCGCGCACCCGTGATGAGGTTGTCGGCGCCCGCGCCGACGGCTATTGCGGCGACGATGACCACGACGGCCAGCGCGGGGCGCACCCATCGCGGGAACGGCCGAGATTCCGGTGCGACTGCGGGGGAGGTGGGAGCGTCGGCTGTGCTCCCGTCCTCGGCCGCCGCCGCGGTCGAGTCGCGGGCCGCAGCTGCGTCAGCGGCCCGGCGTTCGGCGTGCAGATCGAGGACGACGGCGAGTGCCCGGTCGAGCGCGGCCGAATCGGCATCCGCGCTCTCCACCTCCCGGCGCAGGGCCAGGAGCGCCACTGCGGCAGCGGCCTCGTCGGCGGGTCCGTGCGGACGGGCGAACGCCGAGCGGCGGTGCCGGTCGAGGCTCGCGTCCCGACCGGGGTTGGCGGCCCTGCCACTCAGCAGTGCGGCCAGAGAGCCGGTCGCGTCACCGCGCCCGGTGTAGGCCTGCTCGAAGGCGTCCCGCGCCGCAGCATCCGCCCCGATCAGCGCCGAGACGGCCCGCGCGCGCTCGAGGCGCTGCCTGGTCGCTCCGCCTGTCGACATGGTGCGAGCGTACAAGCGAAGTGGGTCGGCCACTCGAGCCGCTCGCCAGGTCAGCGGGCGCAGCGGGCGTTGCCCGCGCCGTGGATGCGGAGAATGTGCGGTCTGCT
>JAJAZI010000255.1 GCA_026785785.1 Microbacteriaceae bacterium | reverse complement strand
GTGAGGATGTCGCCGAAGAGGTTGTCCGTGACGATGGTGTCAAACCTACCCGGATTCGTGACGAGGAAGATCGTCGCCGCGTCGACGTGCAGGTAGTCGACGGTGACGTCGGGGTACTCGGTGGCGACAGTGTCGACCGTGCGCTGCCACAGTCCGCCGGCGTGCACGAGAACGTTCGTCTTGTGCACGAGCGTGAGTCGCCCGTGGCGGGCCTGGGCAGTGCGGAAGGCGAAGCGCACGAGACGCTCGACACCGAACGCCGTGTTGACGCTGACCTCGTTGGCGACCTCGTTCGGCGTTCCCACCCGGATGCCGCCACCGTTACCCACGTAGGGTCCCTCGGTGCCCTCGCGAACGACGACGAAGTCGATTTCGCCCGGCTCGGCGAGCGGCGACGCCACGTTGGGAAAGAGCGTCGTCGGCCGCAGGTTCACGTAGTGGTCGAAAGCGAAGCGCAGGCCGAGCAGAAGGCCCCGCTCGATAATTCCGCCCGCGAGCCGCGGGTCCCGCGGGTCTCCGCCGACCGCGCCGAGCAGGATGGCGTCGTGCTGCGCGAGGGCCTCGAGCCCGTCGGCGGTGAGGATCTCCCCCGTGGCGAGGTAGTGCCCGGCCCCGAAGGGATAGTGGGTCTCGTTGATCGTGGTGTCGGCGGGCACGGCGGCGTGCAGCACCTTGAGCGCTTCACCGATCACTTCGGGGCCGATACCATCGCCGGCGATGACGGCGAGATTGATTTTCCGGGGCATGGTTTCAGAGTAGTGGAGGCGGCGCGGGGGCCCGATCCGGGTGGCCGGCCGCCGACATTCCCGGCGAATTTCGAGCAAATTTATACCAATTTGTTAGACTTGTTGTTGGAATCGCACCGGATCGGCATGCATCCATGTTCGGACGGGTGACCGAAAGGACCACAAGACATGGGTATTGGAACTGGCATCTTCCTCGTCGTCGTGGGCGCGATCTTGACGTTCGCGTTGAACTTCGAGACAAGCGTCATCAACCTCGACCTCGTCGGCTACATCCTGATGGCTGCTGGAGCCGTCGTGTTCATCATCTCGCTCGTGCTCGTCATGCGTAAGCGTTCGAGCGTGTCGACCGTTCGCCAGGTCGACAACGGCGGCGCCGATCGTGTCACCCAGCGCGAAACGCGCAGCGACACCGACCCGCTCGTCTAACGGGCAACTCACGAAGTAGGGCCCGGCGCATTTCGCCGGGCCCTACTTTCGTCGTCTGACCGATGCGTGCGACTAGGTCGTGACGATGTCGATCTCGTGCATGAGGTCGGCATCGATGGCGATGCGCAGCGACTCGAGCAGGGCCTCCGGCGCCGGGGAGTCGACGGTGAGCACCGAGAGCGCCTGGCCGCCGACCCCGCGCCGGCTGATCTGCATGCCAGCGATGTTGATGCCGGCCTCGCCGAATTCGCGGCCGTAGATCGCAACGATGCCGGGGCGGTCGGTATAGAGCATCACGATGAGGTGCTCGGCGACCGGAACCTCGACGTCGTAGCCGTTGATCTCGACGATCTTCTCGATCTGCTTCGTGCCGGTGAGTGTGCCGGAGACCGAGATCTGCGAGCCGTTGCTGAGTGCGCCGCGGATCGTGAGCAGGTTGCGGTACTCGTCGCTCGTGCTGTCGGTGATCAGGCGAACGTCGATGCCGCGCAGCTGGGCGAGCAGCGGCGCGTTCACGTAGGAGACCGACTCGGCGACGACGTTCGTGAAGATGCCCTTGAGCGCCGCGAGCTTGAGCACGCTCACGTCGTGCGCGACGATCTCGCCGCGCACCTCGATGTCGATGCTCGTGATCGGGCTGTGCTCGGCGAGGCCGGAGAACACCTGCCCGAGCTTCTCCATGAGGGGGATGCCGGGGCGCACCGTCGGGTCGATTATGCCGCCGGCCACGTTTACGGCATCCGGAACGAGCTCGCCCGCGAGCGCGAGGCGCACCGACTTGGCGACCGAGACGCCGGCCTTCTCCTGCGCCTCGTCGGTGGATGCGCCCAGGTGCGGGGTGACGATGACGTTGTCGAGGGCGAGCAGCGGGGAGCCGGTCGGCGGCTCGTGCACAAACACGTCGAGTCCGGCGCCGGCGATGACGCCGGTGGTGAGGGCGCGGTGCAGCGCGTCCTCGTCGATGAGGCCGCCGCGGGCCACATTGACGATGAACGCGGTCGGCTTCATGAGGGCGAGCTGGGCGTCCGAGATCATTCCCGTCGTCTCCGGCGTCCTCGGCATGTGGATGGTGATGAAGTCGGACTGCTGCAGCAGCTCGTCGAAGCTCAACAGCGTCACGCCGAGCTGCTGGGCGCGGGCCGCGGTGACGTAGGGGTCGTAGGCGACGACGCGCGTGCCGAACGACTGCATCCGCGCGGTGATGAGCGCACCGATGCGGCCGAGGCCGATGATGCCGATCGTCTTCTCGTACAGCTCGATGCCCGTGTACTTCGAGCGCTTCCACTGACCGACCGCGAGGGCCGCGTGCGCCGGCGGGATGTGCCGGGCGAGGCTCAGGATGTGCCCGACCGTCAGCTCGGCGGCGGAGATGATGTTCGAGGTCGGCGCGTTGACGACCATTACACCGGCCGTCGTCGCGGACTTGATGTCGACGTTGTCGAGGCCGACACCGGCGCGCGCGATGACCTTGAGCCTCTTCCCGGCGGCGAGCGCCTCGGCGTCGAGCTGGGTCGCGGACCTGATGAGGATCGCGCTCGCGTCGGCGAGCGCCGCGAGCAGCGCGGGACGATCAGTGCCGTCCACGTTCCTCACATCGAAGTCGGGCCCGAGGGCCTCGACGGTAGCTGGGGAGAGTTCTTCTGCGATCAACACGATCGGCTTCGCCACGAATGCAGTCCTTTGGTCGATCCGTAAAATACAGGGCCAAGTTTAGGGCGCGGGCGCACCGCTGCGGCGCCGAGCTTGTCACAGAAGGCAAGATGGACAGGTGCCGGATGCCGCGATCGAGACCGCCCAGTGGATCGCGCGCGGCGGACTCGCCCTCGTCTTCGTCTCGATGGGGGTGACACATTTCCTGCCCGGACCAGCCAAAACCATGGCTCGGCTGATCCCGCCGCGGCTGCGCGGCACGGGCCTGTTGAGCCCGCGCGCGTTGGTGTATTTCACCGGCGTCTGCGAGATCGCGGGCGGAATCGGGATGCTGGTGTCCGCGACGAGAGGCGCCGCGGCGGCCGGGCTCGTGCTATTTCTGATCGCGGTGTTCCCGGCGAACGCCTACGCCGCGGAGCATCCGGATCGGTTCGGGGCGATCGCCATCCCGTTCTGGCGGCGGTACTTCGCCCAGCTCGCGCTCATCCTCGTCGTGGTGCTCGCCGCCATCTGACCGGCGCCGTAGCTCAGGCCAACGCGGCGAGGGACGAGCTCAGGCGAAGGCGATGAGCGAGAGGCTCAGGGCGCCGACGGCGGCGAGCCCGCCGAGGAACACGAGGGCGGCGGTCGGCACCGAGTGCCGGCGGCCGATCAGGAAGGCGCCCGTGTAGAGCACCGGCGCGAGCGCGATATTCGCGATCAGGATTACCCACGGCACGGCGGCCTCGTCCAGCCCGACCTCCGCGGCAAGCTCGTTGTACTCACCGAGCTGCGCGACAACCCCAAAGGTGTTCGCGACGGCCTCGAAGAGGTCGTAGGCGTAGAGCAGCCCGAACGCGATCGCGACGGCCAGAAACAGGACACGCGCGGAGCGCGGCTGCGCGGCGGCATCCTGGGTCGCGGCGGTCACGACACGCTCCTGAGGAGGAACGGCCACGGGGCGAGCAGCACGATGCCGGCGACCAGCCAGGCGACTCGCAGCGCCGGCCGGCGGCCGCGGGTGAGCAGCAGTGCGAGGCCGAACCAGAGGGCGGGCGAGACGATCGCGAGAAACTCGCCGAACTGATACATGATCTCGAAGAACAGGCCCGACGCGGTGAACGCGTCGCGCTGCACCGAGATGACCCAGCCGATCAGGTAGAGCAGGTAGACGCCGCCGAAGATGCCGTACGCGACCAGCAGCGCGGACGCGGTGGCGGATGCCGGCACGGCGGGCTCCGGGTCCACGCCATCCGTCGGCGCGGTGGACCCTGGGCCGTCGAGGTAGCTCGGGTCTTCGGACTCGCCACCCCAGGTGAGGGCGTCGTCGTCGCGGTCGGAGGCCATTGATCAAGTATGACCGACGACGGCGATGCGACGGGGACGGTGCACGCAAGAGGGGGCGCGGCGTGTGCCGCACCCCCTCCGCAATTGCGCGCCTCATCCTTAACGGGCGGCGGAGCCGTCCGTGTAGTCGGCGTCGGCCTGCTTCCACGCGAACAGGGCACGCAGCTTCTGGCCGGTCGCCTCGATGGGGTGCGCGGCACCCTTCTCGCGCAGCTCGAGGAACTCGGGTCCGCCGGCGTCCTGGTCCTTGATGAAGCGCTCGGCGAAGGCACCCGACTGGATGTCCGCGAGAACGGCCTTCATGTTCTCCTTGACGC
>JAJAZI010000254.1 GCA_026785785.1 Microbacteriaceae bacterium | reverse complement strand
GGTGTTTGTGCCCGCCCATGCGCGCCGACCGTGACGGTGTTTGTGCCCGTTTGTGACGTATGCGCCCGCTCGAGCGGGCGCATACGTCACAAACGGGCACAAACACCGTCACGGTCGGCGCGCATGGGCGGGCACAAACACCGCCACGGTCGGCGCGGACGGGCGGGCACAACCTCGGGCCCGGGCAATCTGCAGAGGGTCAGCCCTCGGGCATGTCCGACGCGCCTGCGGACACCACCCGCACCGCGACGCTATCAACGCGGGCCGCGATGACCTCCGAGACGGACCAGCGCGCCTGAAGCCGCGCGATGACTGCCGAGAGGGCGGACTGGTCAAGTCCGGGCGCGAGCGTGAGGGTCACGACGAGCTCGGGCCCCGCGAGTCGCGCACTCGGGTCTCCCGCGGCGAGCGAGATGGCGAGTAGCTTGGGCTCCGGCCCCGCCGAGTTCGCGAATTCCGCCGCGACCTCCTGATCGAGATAGCTCGGCACCCACGGCAACTGCTGCGCGATCGCCCACACCGCCGGTCGCCGGATCACGAACTCGGTCTCCGACATCGGGTCGAGAATGACGAGGTCGGTCTGCTCGCTCGCGGCGGCGAGGCCGACGCGCACAGCATCCGCCGGCACGGGCCTCGCCAGTGGCTTCCAGCGGCGCATGCTGTCGACCGAGCTGAACACGGGCAGGACGCTCCGGCCATCCGGCCCGGCAACCGTGACGATCGAGAGGTCAGCGCTCTTGTCGACCCTGAGGCCCGTGGGCCCGACCCCGGCCTCGCCGAGCTCGGCGACGAGCGGAATAAGCAGCCTCGAGTCACGGATGACGTCGACGACCGCGCCCGAGTCAACCTCGCCCGCGCGAAACCTGCGGAGGATCTCGATCAGTGCCGGCGCGGCCGAGCCGTCATCGTCGGACGGGGCTGTGTCGCCGAAGCTCCGGCCCTGCCAGGGCGTGCCGGCCGAGTCGGCCGCCCCATGTCCGTCGTGCTGCTTGTGCGGCATCAGTCGCTGGCGACGTCCAGCGCCTCGGCGAGGGTGAACGCCTTCGCGTAGAGCGCCTTGCCGACAATCGCACCCTCGACCCCGTACCGCACGAGCGAGCGCAGGTCGGCGATATCGTCGAGGCTCGCGATGCCACCGGAGGCGATGACGGGCTTGTCGGTGCGGTCGGCAACCTCGCGCAGCAGCGAAAGATTCGGTCCCTGCAGCGTTCCGTCCTTCGCGACATCGGTGACGACATAGCGGGCGCATCCGGCCTGCTCGAGGCGGTCGAGGACCTGCCAGAGGTCGCCGCCCTCCTCGGTCCAGCCGCGCGCCGCGAGGGTCGTTCCGCGCACATCGAGTCCGACCGCGATGGTCTCGCCGTACTCGGCGATGACATGCGCGGCCCACTCGGGGTTCTCGAGCGCCGCGGTGCCGAGGTTGATGCGCTTGGCACCGGTCGCGAGCGCAGCCTCGAGACTCTCGTCGTCCCGAATGCCGCCGGACAATTCGATCATGACGTTGCCGCGCACCTGGCGGATGACCTTCTTGATCACGCCGTGGTTGCTGCCTCGACCGAACGCGGCGTCAAGGTCGACGAGGTGGATCCATTCGGCGCCCTGGCTGGCCCAGTCGGCCGCCGCGTCGACGGGGTCGCCGTAGTTGGTCTCGCTGCCGGCCGCTCCCTGGGTGAGTCGAACAGCCTTGCCGCCCGAGACATCGACCGCGGGCAAAAGGATGAGGCCGGGGGTCTTGTTGAACTCGCTCATGTGATCTCTCTGAGACTGGGGTTGGGGTGAACTCGACGAGCCTAGTTCTTGTTGAGGCTCGTGATCCAATTTGCGAGGAGGCGGATGCCCGCGTCGCCGGATTTCTCGGGGTGAAACTGGGTGGCGGTGAGCGGCCCGTTTTCGACGGCGGCGAGGAATCGTGCTCCGTGCTCCGACCAGGTCAGCCGCGGCGGCTCGAACGGCCGGGAGGTCGCGAGGGTCCACTCTTGGGAGGCATAGGAGTGTACGAAGTAGAAGCGTTCGTCTCGGATACCGTCGAACAGCACGGAGTCGGCGGGGGCCTCGACGGTATTCCAGCCCATATGCGGCAGGATCTCGGCCGGCAGCTCGGTCACGGTGCCCGGCCACTCGCCGAGGCCCTCCGATTCGATTCCGCGCTCGACGCCGCGTTCGAACATGATCTGCATTCCGACGCAGATGCCGAGTACGGGGCGACCGCCGGCGAGCCGACGGTCGATCAGCTCGGCCCCGTGAACGGTCCCGAGCGCATCCATGACGGCCGAGAATGCACCGACACCCGGCACGAGCAGCCCGTCGGCCTCGGCGACCTTGCGCCGATCGGCGGTCAGCTCGACATTCGCCCCGGCGCGCTCCAGCGCCTTGACCGCGGAATGCACGTTGCCGGAACCGTAGTCGAGGACGACAACACTCGGACTGGTCACGGCTACAGCGCCCCCTTGGTGGAGGGGATTCCCTGCACTCGGGGGTCGAGTGCGACCGCCTGCCGGAGGGCGCGCGCGAAGGCCTTGAACTCCGCCTCGGCGATGTGATGTGGGTCGCGCCCGCCCATCACGGTGATGTGCACCGTGAGGGCGGCGTGGAAGGTGAGGGCCTCGAAGACGTGCCGCACCATCGAGCCGGTGAAGTGGCCGCCGATGAGGTGGAACTCAAACCCGGAGGGCTCGCCGGTGTGAACAAGGAAAGGACGCCCGGAAACGTCGACGACGGCCTGGACGAGCGCCTCGTCGAGCGGCACGAGCGCGTCGCCGAAACGGGCGATCCCGGCCTTGTCGCCGAGAGCCTGGCCGATCGCCTTGCCAATCACGATCCCGATGTCTTCGACCGTGTGGTGCACGTCGATCTCGATGTCGCCCGTGGCCTTGACCGTCAGGTCGATGAGCGAGTGCTTCGCGAACGCCGTGAGCATGTGGTCGAAGAACGGTACGGAAGTGGCGATGTCGGTGATTCCCGACCCGTCGAGATTGAGCGTGAGGTCGATGCTCGACTCGCTCGTCTCGCGCTGGATGTGCGCGGTGCGCTGGCTGGTCATCCTTCAATCCTATCGAGCAGGTTGCGGGCGCCCGAGCCCGGCGAGGGCGTCGAGGAACGCCGTGGTCTCGGCCTCAGTTCCGGCGGTCACCCGCAAGTGCCCGGGGATGCCAATGTCCCGGATGATGATGCTCTGCGCGAGCAGGGCCTCGAAGACCGCGTGCGGGTCGTCCACTCCCCCGAACAACACGAAGTTCGCGGCGCTCGGCCAGGCGTGGTAGCCGAGGGTCGTGAGTTCAATCAGGAGGCGGTCCCGCTGGCCCTTGATGTCGGCGACCATTGCGAGCATCTCGCTGGAGTGCGCGAGCGCGGCGACGGCGGCCGCCTGGGTGAGAGCGGAGAGGTGGTACGGCAGCCGCACGAGTCGCAGCGCGTCGGTGACCGCCGGATCGGCGGCGAGGTAGCCGACGCGGGCTCCGGCGAAGGCGAACGCCTTACTCATTGTGCGGGAGACGATGAGCCGCTCGCGGCCCGCGAGCAGGGTCAGCGCCGTGGGGACATCTGCCGGCGCGAACTCCACGTAGGCCTCGTCGACCACCACGATGCCGTCGGTCGCGTCGTAGGCGTCGGCGATCGTCTCGAGCGAGACGGCGGTCCCCGTCGGGTTGTTCGGTGAGCAGAAGAACACGACGTCGGGCCGGTGTTGCCGGATGGCGCGGACGGCGGTCTCGGGGTGGATCTCGAACCCCTCATCCCGCGCGCCGGCGATCCACTGCGTGCCGGTTCCCCCGGCGATGATCGAGTGCATCGAGTAGGTGGGCGGGAATCCGAGCAGCGTGCGCCCTGGGCCACCGAACGCCTGGAGAACCTGCTGCAGGACCTCGTTCGATCCGTTGGCCGCCCACACGTTCTCCGCCGTGAGGCTATGGCCGAGGTATTCAGCGAGGCTCTCGCGCAACTCGGTGAACTCGCGGTCGGGATAGCGGTTGACCGTGAGCACGGCCTCGGCCAGCGCGATGACGATGTCCCGGGCGACCGCCTCGGGGATCGGGTGCGTGTTCTCGTTGACATTGAGGGCGATGCGCACATGCTCCTGGGGAGCGCCGTAGGGCATCAGGCCCCGAAGATCATCACGGATGGGCAGGTCACTGAGCGAAGTCACGAGACCAGTTTCAGGGCGCGTCCGGCGAGGGCCGCGACGCGCGCGTTCCCCGTGGGCAGGTCAGTTGGCGTACTTGGCGGGCAGGGCGAGTTGCTGCCCCGGGTGCACATCGGCGCTGCCGAGC
>JAJAZI010000253.1 GCA_026785785.1 Microbacteriaceae bacterium | reverse complement strand
GCCCACACCTTCTGGCGGTCGAGAACGAACTCAACGACCGACCTCGAAGTGTGCGTGACGACCGCGCGCTGGCGGCCCTCTTCATGCTCTGCACCGAGCTGCCGTTCGTCCGGAGCATCGGAGAACTTCACCGGGAACCGGTCATGCGGGTCCATGGCCGCGTCATAAAACATCGCATGGCAACATGGCGATAATCTCACCAATCTGCGTCGATCCTGCGTGAGGTTGCGGCGAATCGAGCAGTGACAGGCGCCGCTCCGCGGCGCTACTCTAACTGCGGGGGGGAAAGAAGGAAGGAATGGCACAGACGCCGAAGGGCCGCAAGCGGCTGCCGCAGGAGTTCCCTGCGATCGATCCCGAAGCCGATCTCGAACCCGACGCGCCAAAGCCCGGACCCTCCGGTGAGAAATCTGGGCGTTCAGGCAAGGATGCCCGTACCACCGATCCGGCACAGCAACCAGGGCCCGCGGCGCCTGGAGTGAGCCCTTCCGGTGGGTCCGGTCCGATGGCGCCGGGCGGGACGAATGTTCCGGCCTTCGCTCTGCCGGACATGCCGAGGACGGTGTCGCTCGTGACGGATTCCGTGATCACCCGGCCGCTTGCCGAGCGGATTTCAGTGGCCTCCCATGAGCCGATCGGCGTCGTGATAGAGGTCCGCACCGACGCCGGCCTGCTGAGGGAAGAGGTCGTCGCCGAGCTCCTCGGGTTGGTCCACGACGTCGTCGGCGAGACCGATTCGGCCGAGGAGAGCGCGTGGCAGGTGGGGAACTACGTCGTCGCCGAGATGACCGCCGCCCAGATCCTCGAACTGGTGAGCCGGGACTCGCGCAAGGGCGGGCGCGTGGTCGCTGGGCGCCAGCAGCAGAAGACCGCACCGCGAAGCCTGATCAACCGCATCTGGCCGAACTTCGAGGTGCGCGCGACCATTCACCGGTCAATCATCACCACCAAGTCGGACGCCGCCATCAGGTCCTTCAACGCGACCGGCGAGGGTATCGTGTGGGCCGTCCTCGACACGGGCGTGGACCGCGCGCACCGCCACTTCCACAGCGACGACCACGACACCCTTGAGCTGCCGCCAACACTGGGCCACCGCAGCTTCGTCGCGGGCACGACAGATGACGACGCCCTGCGGGACGGGAACGGGCACGGCACTCATGTCGCAGGGATCCTCGCGGGATGGCAGGACGATCCGCGCCGGAAGGTGTACGCCGCCACCTGGTATCGCACCGGGGACGGCGACGCGGGCGTCGAGCGGGTAACGCTTGACCGCATCAGCGGCATGGCACCGCGCGCGAAGATCCTTTCCTGCAAGGTGCTGCGCGACGACCGTACCGGCGACCTCGCGTCGTTGCTCGGGGCGCTGGAATACATTCAGGAACTCAACCGCGGGGGTCGGGAACTCAACGTCCATGGCATCAACTTGTCGCTGGGCTATCCGTTCGATCCCTCCTGGTTCGCCGCGGGCCAGTCGCCCGTGTGCCGGGAGGTTGACCGGCTGGTGGCGAACGGCGTGTGCGTCGTTGTGTCGGCGGGCAACACCGGATATGGTGCAGCGCGCGACACGGCCGGTCGGGAGATGCGTCTGGGCTTCGGCATGACGATCAACGATCCGGGCAACGCGTCGCGGGCGATCACCGTGGGATCCACGTCCCTCAAGCCGTACTCGACGGGGGTGTCGTATTTCTCATCGAAGGGACCGACCGGGGACGGTCGGCTCAAGCCCGACCTGGTCGCTCCCGGCGAGCGCATCGTGAGCGCCGGCGCCGGGCAGCTGCTCGAGAAGGCCCGTGCGACCGTCAAGCTCGAACCGGGCCAGCAGGCCTCCCAGATCACGTACGTCGAGGACTCCGGAACATCCATGTCGGCTCCGCACGTATCAGGCGTCGCGGCCGCATTCCTCTCGATACATCGGGAGTTCATCGGCAAACCGGACGAGGTCAAGCGGATCTTGATGGACTCTGCGAGCGACCTGGGACGGCAGCGCTCATTCCAGGGCGCCGGGCTCGTCGACGCCATGCGCGCCATACAGAGCGTATGAAACTTGACCAGCGCCACCAAGCCTGCGCGGCCGGAAGAAAGGAAGGGCTATGAAGCTGCCATACGCGGAGGTTGAGTTCGATAAGGAAGGCGCGATCGTCACGCCGGAGCAGATCGAGAGGGCCCGAACTTTGATCGGCGACGAGCGTGCCACCGACGTGCTCGTGATTTCACACGGCTGGAACAGCACGCACGGCGATGCGCGGGCGCTCTACGACCGGCTCGTCGACTCGATCGTCGCCATCCGTTCCGGCGTCGAGGGCGCGACCAAACGCCGGTTCGTGGTTGTTGGGGTGTTGTGGCCGTCGATCCAATGGGCGGCGCCAGAAAACGATGGGGCCGGAGCCAGCGTGGGCGGCTCTGCTGAGATCCTTGAAGCAGAGTTGGCGCGGCAGGTGCCCGACCCGGAGCTGCGCGGGAAGCTCCTCGCGCTCGTCCCGGAGCTCGAGACATCCTCCGCGGCGCGACGGGATTTCGTCACCCTCCTGCGCACCGAATTGCCGGAGGGCGCCACCGATGACGACGACCCCGATTCCGCACCCCTGGCGCTCCGCGACGCGGATGCGGAGTCGGTGCTGCAGGCGGCTGCGGGAGCCGAGAACGACGACGCCGCCCCGGCTGCGGTCGGCGGCGCCGCCTCGATCGATCCCGCCGGATTTCCCGCCCTCGACGAGACGGGGGGCGGCGCTGGCTTCAGCTTCGGCGACATCCTCGAGGGTGCCCGCAACGTGCTCAACGCGACGACCTATTACACGATGAAGGATCGGGCAGGGGTCGTGGGCAAGAAAGGTATCGCGAAGCTGCTTGACGAGCTTCACCCGAAAATTGGGCACGTCCGGCTGCACCTCGTCGGACACTCATTCGGCGGCCGCGCCATCACCGCCGCGGCACTCGCTACGTCCGCGCCTGTGTCGTCGATGAGTCTGCTCCAGGCCGCCTACAGCCACTACGGAATGGCGCAGGGGTGGGACGGCGCCGAGAAGAACGGCGTGTTTTGGAAGGTCCCCAAGAAGATCGATGGTCCGGTCATCATCACCTTTACGAAAAACGACAAGGCGGTGGGACTCGCCTATCCCGTCGCCTCCCGGATCGCCAGGCAGATTGGAGCGGGTCTTGGCGACGCCGACGACAAGTACGGGGGTATCGGTCGCAACGGCGCTCTCAAAACGCCAGCCGCCCTTGCTACGGTGCCCCTTCAGTCAGTCGGGGGGCACTACGCCTTCCAGCAGGGAAAGGTGTCGTCCCTCAACTCGGATGAGTTCGTGAAGAGTCACGGAGACGTGACCGGCCACGAGGTGGCGTACGCCGTCCTGTCCGCGGTGATGGTCGCCAGCTGAGGTCCCGCTGGATACCCAAACAAGTTCGCGCGAGCGCTCGTCGGTGCCCCCCGGAGGCGGCCCGCGATGATGCCGTGGGCGATGTCGCTCCATGCCTGCCGAGGAGCAGCCGCGCAGCTGACCGTCGCCGAGCGGGGCACGCCTCTGACCATCCTTCGGCGGGCGGCGCCGAAAGTCGCTTCGCTCCGATTCGGAGGTCCCGGGAGTGCCGGGGTGGAGATCGAGGATCTTCTCGCCCTGCGTTGGGACGGAGACCAGTTGTGGTCGGATGGAGACGAGTTTCCGCGCTTCGAGGCCCCGGCATGACCACCTTCACGGCGTGGCCATGCAACCAGGCATGGTCATTGCGGTGGAGCCCGAACTCCACAGCCAGAGAAGTCGATCGCGTGTATCGTGACAGTGATATGCCACATATTTGAACGCAAGCGGATGCCCCGGAACGCGGGCGCCGCTGGCGGACGACAACGCAAGGGGCTCGGACCAATGAAGATCACGGCCATTGACTGCTTCGGCTATCACCTGCACTATGCGCACGGCGAGTACGTCATGTCGGGGAGCCGAGCGGCGACGTCGGAAGTCGGCACGCTCGTGCGCGTGCGCACCGACGAGGGGCTCGAAGGCTGGGGCGAGATCACGCCCCTGGGCGACCTGTACCTGCCCACCCACTGGGCCGAAGTGCGCGCCGCGCTGCACACCATCGCGCCCCGCCTGATCGGCGCAGACCCCACCAACCTCTCTGGCATCCATCGACTCATGAATGGCACCCTGCTCGGCGGGGGCTTCGCGAAGTCCGCCATCGATGTGGCCTGCTGGGATCTGCTCGGCAAGGCGGCCGGGCTGCCCGTCTCGGCGCTCCTCGGCGGCGTCCTGCAGGACGACTTTCCCCTCTACGAGGCCGTTCCCCTGCGAACCCCGGATGAGATGGCGGCCTTCGTCACGGAGCGACAGGATGCGGGCATCCACCGCTTTCAACTCAAGGTGGGAGGCGACCCCCACGACGACATCGCCAGAACAAGCGCGGTCGTCGATGTCGCGGATCGCGACACGCTCATCGTCGCCGATTCCAACGGGGGCTGGAACCTGCGGGCAGCACAGATCGCGGTGCGGGGACTCGCTGACCTTCCGATCTTCATCGAGCAGCCGTGCCGGTCGACCGAAGACAGCATCTTCGCGATGCGGCACTCCGCGCTGCCGCTCGTGCTCGACGAAACGATCATCACCCAGCAGGACGTATTCCATGCGAAGAATGTTGCGGGAGCAGTGTCGATCAACATCAAAATTAGCCGTGTCGGTGGTCTTACTCAAGCGGCACGCATGCGCGACCTCATGCAGGAGCTCGACATGATGGTCTCGGTCGAAGATGCCTGGGGAGGCGACATCGTCACTGCCGCGGTGAGCCATCTGGCCGCCAGCACACGACCGGAGAACTTCCAGAACGCCTCGTTCATGAACGACTGGACTGATGGTCACGTCGCCGGGTACGCCCCACGCTCTGTCGGTGGTCGTGGCTCCGCGCCGACTGGCTACGGGTTGGGTATCGAGGTCAACGCCGAAGGTCTCGAAGTCGTGTTCAGCGTGACGGATGGTGCCCGGTAACGCCGGTTCCCCTGGCAGAGCGGTTGACACATCCGGAATGGAGCGGCGTTCTAGGGAAGCACGTGGCCCGCGGCCGTGAATAGGCGGTACCATTCCGGGCGGGTGAGCGGTACGTCGGCGCCGGCCGCGGCGTCCTCGAGGTGTGAGACATTCGTGGTGCCGAGCACGACCTGGATGTCGGCGGGGTGCCGCGTTATCCACGCGACGGCAATCGCCGCGGGAGCCACGTCGTACTTTGCCGCGAGCTCGTCGATGACGTCGTTGAGAGCCGAATACGTCTCCCGATCGCCGAGGAAGATCCCGTCGAAGAATCCCTTCTGGAACGGCGACCACGCCTGAAGGGTGATGCCGTTGAGGCGGGAGTAGTCGATGATGCCGTTGCCGCGGTCAACGGACTGCTCGAGACCGGCCATGTTGGCTGACATGCCCGCGGTGATCATCGGCGCGTGCGTGAGGCTGAGCTGCACCTGATTCACGACGAGGGGCTGGCTCACCGAGCTCTTGAGCAGCTCGGTCTGCCCCGGGGTGTGGTTGGACACACCGAAATTGCGCACCTTGCCGGAGCTCTGCAACGCGTCGAACGCCGCAGCCACCTCCTCGGGCTCCACGAGCGCATCGGGGCGGTGCAGCAACAGGAGATCGAGGTAATCCGTCTGCAGCGCCGCAAGGGAGTCGTCCACGGACCGAAGAATGTGCTCGGTGGAGAAATCCCAGAATCCGGAGCGGATGCCGACTTTCGACTGAATCGTGACGGCCGCGCGCTCCGCAGCGGAGAACGTAACGGCGTCACCGAAGCGCTGCTCGCACTCGTGGGGCTGGGCACCGTAGATGTCGGCGTGGTCGAAGAAGTTGATGCCGGCATCCCGGGCGGCGCCGACGAGGGAGCGAATGTCTTCGTCGGTCATCGAGGCGATCCTCATGAGCCCCAGGATGACGCTGGATGCTTCGAGGTTCATGTTCGGTAGAGTCTGCGATTTCATGTCTCTATCCTGCGGGCCGCTCCCTGCGGAACACATGCACGGGCCGGTCGCCGGAGTCGGGTAGTTCGCTGAGCGGCATTACCGACCAGTGGAACTGCCCCAAGAATCGGCAGTTGCCCATTGGCGAACCGATCATGCCCGTTCGGCAATCAAGAAATGTATCGTCGCGACCGGTCAAATGCCCGGGGCACGTCCTCGGGATTCACGTCGGGCCTCTTCTTGTTGTGCAACTCGAACTGGGTGCGTTGCTGGATGCGCAGGCGGAAGGTGCCGTTGTGGATCTCGCATAATAGGCTGGTCAGCAGCCCGAGCTGAGGGTACGTTATCTTCAACAGACCCGAACGCCGCTGTGGGTGTATGGCCCGCTGGCGCTGAATGAAATGGAGCATCACCATGGCAACAATTCTCTGGATCATTGCGGTAATCCTCATTATTGCCGGCGTTGTCGCGCTCTTTCGCCGTCAGATTCTCTGGGGCGTTGTGCTGATAGTCGTGGGACTGCTGGTTGGTCCGGGTGGTGTGAGCCTCTTCACTTGAGACCGCGGATAGCGCGGTAGAGAGCGCACACCGAGTCGTGTGCTGCGGCGAAAGCGGGGTGGGGGGCGCGGGGGGGGTGCGGGTGGGATTTTGTGGGGGGCGGGGTGGGGGGGGGGGCCGGGCGGGGGGAGGTGGCGGGGGGGAGAGGGCCTCCCATTTGGGGGCGCACTTGTGGGTGGACCTCCCGGGCGGGGTGTGGTCCCGGGGGACCCCCCCCCCGCGCCCCCGATTTAGCCCCCGCGGG